>JAZLKL010000113.1:0-12857 GCA_045597585.1 Bacteroidaceae bacterium
GAGAAGAAGGGTGCCGACAAGGCCAAGGTGGCTGGTAGCATCAACTTCGACCCCATCGAGAAGATGATCAGCAAGGGCAAGGACACCACCGCCGTACTGGCATGCGCCAAGGAGATGGTAGAGATACTGAAGGACTACCCTCAGTTCAGCGCCGTGGCTGTGAACGCCTACAAGCTGACCAACGCAGGTGCCTACAGCTACCAGGATCTGGGTTACGCCCTGGCTTGGGGTAACGAGTACATGGCAGAGCTGACCGAGGCTGGCGTGGACGCTTGCCTGGCAGCCAAGAGCATCAAGTTCAACCTGGGTATCAACGGCGTTTACTTCATGGAGATTGCCAAGATACGTGCCGCTCGCATGTTGTGGGCTCAGATCGTGAGCCAGTACACCGAGTGCAAGGAGGCAGCCAAGATGCACATCTGCGCCATCACCACCACCTACAACCAGACCGTCTTCGACTCATACGTAAACATGCTCCGTTCGCAGACCGAGGCTATGAGTGCAGCCATTGGCGGCGTGGACAGTATCGTAGTGGTTCCCTTCGACGCACCCTACGAGAACCCCACCGAGTTTGCTGAGCGCATTGCCCGCAACCAGCAGTTGCTGCTGAAGGACGAGTGCCACTTCGACCGCATGGTGGACGTAGCCGGTGGTTCATACTTCATCGAGGAGTTGACCTCAGCCCTGGCAGGTCAGGCTTGGAAGCTGTTCCTCGACGTAGAGGAGAAGGGTGGTTTCCTGGCAGAGGCCAAGGCTGGCAACATCCAGAACACCATCAACGATACCAACGCAGCGCGTCACGCCAACGCAGGCAAGCGCAAGGAGTTCCTCCTGGGTACCAACCAGTTCCCCAACTTCACCGAGAAGAGCGAGGGCAAGGAGCCCTTGGCATGCTGCTGCACCAAGTGCTGTGGCAACGAGGAGACCGCCATGCCTGCCATCCAGCCCTCTCGTCTGGCAAGCGACTTCGAGTCACTTCGCCTCACCACCGAGAAGGCAGAGAAGGTACCCGTGGCCTTCATGCTGACCATCGGTAACCTGGCTATGCGTCAGGCTCGTGCTCAGTTCTCTTGCAACTTCCTGGCTGCTGCCGGTTACAAGGTAATCGACAACCTGGGCTTCCCCACCGTAGAGGAGGGTGTTGACAAGGCTCTTGAGGCAGGTGCCGACATCGTTGTCATCTGTTCTTCAGACGATGAGTATGCAGAGTATGCCATCCCCGCTTACAAGTACCTCAACGGCCGTGCCCTCTACGTAGTAGCTGGTGCTCCCGCTTGCAGCGAGGACCTGAAGGCTGCAGGTATTGAGAACTTCATCAACGTCAAGTCTAATCAGCTCGCTACTCTCAAGGAGTACAATCAAAAGTTAGGCATTTAATTCTAGAACATCTA
Organism: Bacteroidaceae bacterium; assembly: GCA_045597585.1. Classification (GTDB taxonomy): domain Bacteria; phylum Bacteroidota; class Bacteroidia; order Bacteroidales; family Bacteroidaceae; genus Physcousia. Next base: position 1,392 of record JAZLKL010000113.1, read on the forward strand.
GATTATCTAGAACATCTAGATCATCTAGGATAAAGATGAAAACTATGGCAAGAAAACAATTCAATAATATAGATATCTTTGCTGGTATTACCGCAAAGAATGGCCAGCAATGGCAAAAGGAGAATGGCATTGAAGCTAACTGGCGCACAGCTGAGCAGATTGACATTCAGCCCGTTTACACAAAAGAGGACCTCGAAGGCATGGAGCACCTCGACTTCGCAGCAGGTATTCCTCCCTTCCTCCGTGGCCCCTATAGTATGATGTACCCCTTCCGCCCATGGACCATCCGTCAGTATGCAGGTTTCTCTACCGCTGAGGAGAGTAACGCATTCTACCGCCGTAACCTGGCTGCAGGTCAGAAGGGTCTGTCTGTAGCATTCGACCTCCCCACACACCGTGGCTACGACCCCGACAACCAGCGTGTGGTTGGTGACGTAGGTAAGGCAGGTGTATCTATCTGCTCATTGGAGAACATGAAGGTGCTCTTCGCTGGTATCCCCTTGAACAAGATGTCTGTGTCGATGACCATGAACGGTGGTGTATTGCCCGTACTGGCATTCTATATCAACGCTGGTCTGGAGCAGGGCGCTAAGTTGGAGGAGATGGCAGGTACCATCCAGAACGACATCCTGAAGGAGTTCATGGTGCGTAACACCTACATCTACCCCCCAGCATTCTCAATGAAGATCATCGCTGATATCTTTGAGTTCACCAGCCAGAAGATGCCTAAGTTCAACAGCATCTCTATCTCGGGTTACCACATGCAGGAGGCAGGTGCTACAGCCGACATCGAGTTGGCTTACACCCTGGCCGACGGTATGGACTACCTCCGCGCTGGTATCAACGCAGGTATCGACGTGGATGCCTTTGCTCCCCGTCTGTCATTCGTCTGGGCTATCGGCGTAAACCGCTTCATGGAGATTGCCAAGATGCGTGCCGGTCGTCTGTTGTGGGCCAAGATTGTGAAGAGCTTCGGTGCCAAGAACCCCAAGTCAATGGCATTGCGTACCCACTCACAGACCTCTGGTTGGTCGCTCACCGAGCAGGATCCCTTCAACAACGTAGGTCGTACCTGTATCGAGGCTATGGCTGCCGTATTGGGTCACACCCAGTCGCTCCACACCAACGCACTCGACGAGGCTATCGCCCTGCCCACCGACTTCTCTGCTCGTATTGCACGTAACACCCAGATCTACATCCAGAACGAGACTCAGGTGTGCAAGCACATCGACCCCTGGGCAGGTTCATACTATGTAGAGAAGCTCACTCAGGAGCTCTACACCAAGGCTTGGGAGCACATCCAGGAGATCGAGAAGCTGGGCGGTATGGCCAAGGCTATCGAGACAGGTCTGCCCAAGATGCGTATCGAGGAGGCGGCTGCACGTACACAGGCTCGCATCGACTCAGGCGTACAGACCATCGTAGGTGTGAACAAGTACCGTTTGGAGCACGAGGATCCCATCGACATCCTCGAGATTGACAATACCGCAGTACGTCTGCAGCAGGAGGCTGCCCTCAAGGAGCTCAGAGCCAACCGTGATGAGGAGCAGGTCAAGAAGGACCTTGCCGCCATTACCGAGTGCGTTCGCGAGTTCAGCGAAGGCAAGAAGAGCGAGCAGAACCTGCTGGCGTTGGCAGTTACCGCTGCTGGCCACCGTGCTACCTTGGGTGAGATTAGTGACGCTTGCGAGGCTATCGTAGGTCGTTACAAGGCTGTAATCAGAACTATTTCGGGCGTGTATAGTAGTGAATCAAAGAACGACAGCGACTTCGAGAAGGCCTGTCAGTTGACTGAAGAGTTTGCAAAGCAGGAGGGCCGTCGTCCTCGTATCATGGTTGCCAAGATGGGTCAGGACGGTCACGACCGTGGCGCAAAGGTAGTAGCCACAGGTTATGCCGACTGCGGTTTCGACGTAGATATGGGTCCCTTGTTCCAGACTCCCGCCGAGGCTGCCCGTCAGGCTGTCGAGAACGACGTCAACGTGGTAGGTGCCTCTTCATTGGCTGCCGGTCACAAGACCTTGATTCCTCAGCTTATCGAGGAGTTGAAGAAGCTGGGCCGCGAGGACATCATGGTCATCGCCGGTGGTGTAATCCCCGCTCAGGACTACGACTTCCTCTACAAGGCTGGTGTAGCTGCCGTGTTCGGTCCTGGTACCAGCGTAGCTAAGGCTGCCGTAGAGATGATGAACTTGCTCTTGGGTAAGTAATCAACCTCTCAGTTATATATAAAAAGGTGTCCTCCGAAAAAGGGCACCTTTTTTTAGTTCATAGTTATTAGTTCATAGTGCATAGTTAGTTGTCTAGATAGTTGTTAATACATAATTCATAATGCAAATCGTGAATTTTCAAATGAAAATAAGGAGGCAAATTCTTGCTTTTGGCGAAAAAATTTTGTATATTTGCACCCAGAAAGAATATGCAACCACACCCAAAAGAAGACTAACCATGCAGCTAAAAAAATTATTGCTATCGCTTATACTATCAACCACAGTCATCACGGCCACCCATGCCCAGCAGCTGGCTTTCCCCGAAGCGCAGGGATGGGGACGCTTTGCCCTGGGAGCAAGAGCCTCATCGGCTCCCACCGTGTACCACGTCACCAACCTCAACGACTCTGGCACAGGCTCGTTGCGTGACGCCGTCTCGCAGAGCAATCGCATCGTGGTCTTCGACGTGTCGGGTGTCATCAACATCTCTTCGCGCATCAGCTTTGCCAGCAACCTGTACGTGGCAGGTCAGACAGCCCCTGGCGAGGGCATCACGATATACGGCGACGGAGTAACCTTCTCGGGAGCCAGTAACCTCATCTGCCGATACCTGCGTGTGAGAATGGGGCACGGCGGCTCGGACGGAAAAGACTGCGCGGGCATAGCAAGGGGTACGAACATGATCTTCGACCATTGCTCCTTCTCATGGGGATTGGACGAGACTTTCTCTATCAATCCTGATGGAAAAGGCGACATCGGCGACATCACCATACAGAACTGCATCGTGGGACAAGGCTTGATGACACACTCGGCAGGCGGACTGATGCAGGCAGACAACGTGACGCTCTACCGCAACCTGTATTGCGACAACTCAACCCGAAACAACAAGGTGAAAGGCAAGAACCAGTATGCCAACAACATTGTGTATAACTGGAAGAATGGTGCCTACCTGATGGGCGGTAGCGACTCCAACGTCAACTCGTACGCCAACATCGAGTCGAACCTCTTCATCAACGGTCCTTCGGGTGGAGGCAACGCCTTCACAGAGGCAAGTGCCAAGTTTAACTGCTATGCCAGCGACAACTGGCAGGACAGCAACTGCGACGGCAAGTTCAATCCCTTCGAGGTGACCAACTACAGCAGCGCTAACCGCGTCAGCACCCCCTACGACTACCCCAAACTCCCCTTGTACAAGGGCAACGAGTTGATGGAAAAACTCTTGCCCACAGTGGGAGCCTCACTACCCTATCGCGACCAAGCCGACTACTACATGATAGACGAGGTCAACTCCCTGGGCACATCGGGCGCACTCATCACCTATGAGACGGCACTTCCCATCGGAGCCCCCTCAACCTGGACTTGGTGGAAGGGCGAAAAGGTGTACGACACCGACAACGACGGCATGCCCGACTGGTGGGAGACGGAGAACGGCACCAACCCCAACGCCAACGATGCCACCAAGAAGGCCGACAACGGATACCTCAACATAGAGAACTACATCAACAGCATCACCGAGAAGGAACGTCAGTTCTTCCTGCGACAGCCCATCACCCCCTGGCTGAAGGCAAGCACCACCAGCACCATGACCGTGGCTTGGCGTGACTACACCTACGGGGAGGACGGTTTCTGCATAGAGATTGAGAAAGACGGCACCTGGGAAGAGGTGGGACGAACCACCGCCAATGCCACAAGCTACACCGCCACGGCACTCAACGCCGGCACATCCTACAAGACACGCGTACGTGCCTTTGCCACGCATCAGGGCGAGGAGGTGTATTCGGCCTACACTCCCGTTGTGGAGATGCTGACACGCCCTGCAGAAGTGGGAGTAATTGACATAGACAACTACAAGGCAGACAATACGCTGGGCAAGACCCAGAAGGAGATCAACACCACCACGACTGACTGGCTGGAGGGCATCGCCTTCAAGACCGGCAACCACATACTGCTGGCTCACGACGACGAGGCAACGGTCAGCATCACAGAGGCTATTGAGCCTGCCGCCGTGGTAGTGAGCGGAAAAGGTAACCTAACGCTCACCGGAACGGGAAGCATCAACGGAGAGACCACCTCGCTGAACAAGGCAGGCACGGGTGCACTCAGCCTGGAGGGCAAGCACGGCTACAAGGGGGCAACGGTCAACCACGAAGGCATCGTACACTTCAAGTACATTGCCAATGGTGGAGCGGTATCGTCAATAGGTGCTTCGCAGTCGTTTGCCCAGAACTGGATATTCGATGGTGGCACATACAACTACACGGGAGCATCGGCCAGCAGTAACCGTGCTGCTCGCATCGACCGCCCCTCAACGCTCAGCATCGCCAACGCCTCTACCACGTTGACCCTCAACGGCACCTTCGAGGGCAACAGCCAGCTTACCCTCGACGGAAAGGGTACGCTCAGCATTGCCAACGCCAACTTCTTTGGCTACAAGGGAGCCACGCGCCTCAAGGGTGGCAAGCTCTATCTGAGCGACACCGAGAATGCATGCAAGACGTTTGGCGAATCAGGCAAGAAGGTCATCATGGCAGGTGGATGCCTGCAGTTCGCATCCAAGAACGAGGACTACCAGAACCTCAACTTCCCCATCGAGGTGGAGGACGGAACCACGAGCATACTCTCCATGCCCACACATTGCTACATGAAGTCTGTCATCACAGGCAATGGCACGCTGCAGTTCGACATCCCCTACGTACGTGCCTATCTGCGTCCCGACCTGAGCAACTTCACCGGTACACTCGTAGGTAACGCCAACAAGGGCAGCGGTCTGTTCTACAACGAGACACAATGGAATGCTCCCAAGACGCGCTTCGAGATAAAGAACGGCATCACGCTGTCGTCATGGGCATCAAACGCCACCAACATCCTGGGCGGACTCTCGGGCGAAGCTGGCTCTTATCTGGCTGGCACAAGCAAGCAGAGCAAGGGCTTCACCTGCCTGTGGGAGGTTGGCTCGGCTCACAGCGACGAGACTTTCCACGGCATCATCAACAACCTCCCCGCAGGCGGAAACGCGGCCTATTCGGGCACAACGAGCATCAAGAAGGTGGGAACAGGACTGTGGCGTCTAACAGGCAACAATGTGTACAGCGGAACTACCACTGTCAACGGTGGAACGCTCATCGTCAACGGAAACCACACGGGCACGGGAGCCGTGAGCGTGGCTAAGGATGCCACTTTGAAAGGTACGGGAACCCTTGCAGGAAAGGTCACAGCCGCCAATGGTGCCACGATTATGGCTGGAGACGAGGAGGTGAACCAAAGCATGCTGAAGCTTACAGGCGGACTGACGTTGCAGAAGGGAAGCCGATTGGTCATCCCCATCAAGAAGAAGGAAAATGGTGGTGTGATGAGCAACCTGATACGAGTAACAGGTGCCATGAGCATTACCACGGGTGCCGTACTGGAGATAGACCTCTCGCAGGCAACCGGTCATGAGTTCAAGGCTGGCGATGTGATCTGCGTATTCAACAACACCTCGCTCATGACAAGCAAGACGGGTATGTTTACCACATTCTCACCCGAGACTCCTGGCGAAGGTCTGCATTGGGATACTACAACGCTGCTGAGCGATGGCAACCTGCGCGTAGTGCGTGACGGCGAGGTTTATGAGGGGGGCGACACTCCTGCCGAAGAGACCAAGAAAGCAAAGCTGGAGCATACGGCAAGCGTGCAGGGTGGAAGCAACGCAGCAGCCAAATACCTTGACCAGGCAGAGCATTACTACAACAACTGGGGAACCACCGCCTGGGTGGCTCAGGCTTATGCCGAATTCTCGTTCGACATTTCCGAAGGTGCTGAGGTGCAGGAAGCCACCTATAGCGTGAGTGTGAACTGTGCCCGTGGCACACGTACCTTTGACGTCTGCTACCTGCCTGCAGGTACACCCCGCATTACCTCTACGTCCACCATCCCCGAACTCTGTGCCAAGAAAGGTACCCAAGTGGCCACCTACAGCGACATCAGTACCAACTACACCACCAAGACCATCAACGTGACCCAAGCCATACGAGAAATGGCTGAGGCGGGTCAGAACTACATCATCTTTGTGATGTCGAATGGTGCCGCTGGTGGTAACATACACGGCAAAGGTCACGCTAACGCGCCCACCCTTACCATCACCACGTACAAGGATCCCTCTACGGACATCGAGGAAGTAAAGAACGAAGAACCAGGACTTAGCAATTGCCTCTACGACCTCAGCGGCCGCAAAGTGAACGGCAACACCACAAAGAAAGGCATCTACATCAAGGGAGGGAAGAAAGTGGTTGTGCATGAAAGCTAACTAATTAGTTTAATATCAGTTTAATTTGCCATAAAAGATTTAAAAAACACACAGAATACACAAAGTTGTGTAACACAAAGTTGTGTATTCTGTATATTATTACTACCTTTGCGGCATAGAAACAGTATAACAATTAAGGCGCATGGCAATCAAAAATAGCAGTTTCGTGTTTGGAGTATCGGTCTCCGACTACAATTTCATTGGTCGAGAGCAGGAATCTCGCAAACTGAAGATGAACTTCGAGGAGGGAATCAACACCATCATCATATCTCCTCGCCGATGGGGAAAGACGTCTTTAGTACAGCATGTGCGAGGCCTGGTGGATAAAGACAATACCATAACGGTCTATCTGGATATCTTTGGCTGCAAAAGTGAGTATGAATTCTACAACTTGCTAGTGGAGGAACTATTGAAACAGACTGCCTCGAAAATGCAATTGTGGATGGATAATGCCCGCGACTTTTTGGCAAGGTTGTCTCCCCAGATCAGCATGAGTCCAGAGCCTCTTTCTGATTTTTCTCTTTCGCTTGGCATCACTCCCAAGACGCATTCACCTAAAGAGGTGTTGGAACTTGCAGAAAAGATAGCCGCGAGGAAGAACAAGCGTATCGTGGTGTGCATTGATGAGTTTCAGCAGATAGGCGAAATGCCCGACACGCTTTCCATCCAGAAGCAGCTTCGTTCTGTGTGGCAACACCAGAAAAATGTGTCGTATTGCCTTTTTGGCAGTAAAACGCACATGATGTCCGACATCTTTCAAAACAAGAAGATGCCGCTTTATCAGTTTGGCGACATGCTGTTCCTGCCTAAAATACCCACGGAATTGTGGTCGGCATATATCATTTCTCATTTTGCTGAACGCAACCGTACCATCTCAACGCAACTATCTGAGCGCATTTGCAATGAAGTAGATGGCTATTCTTCTTATGTGCAGCAACTTGCATGGCATGTATTCTCGCTGCTCGATGAAAGAGATACTGCAACCGATGAGCACGTTGACATTGCAATCAGGAACATGCTTGACAGTCAGGAACTGCTCTTTATGCAGCAGGTGGGTCCATTGACCGAATACCAGATGAACTTTCTCCGTGCCATAGCCTCTGGAGTGAAAACAGGCTATGGTGAAAGCGAGATACGCGAGAGACATCGCCTTGGAAGCGCCTCCAACATTACTCGCCTAAAAACGGCGCTTATTCGTGCAGATCTTATAGAATCTGACGGCAAGAAACTTAGCTTTACCGACCCCGTCTTTGCACGCTGGTTCAAGGCAAAGTTTACAAACTGACCCAAAACTACACATCACCCCTCTCGCTCCAGCCAGATGGAGAAGAAACGGTCATAGACGCTATACGCTCCGTCGGGAGCAAGGAGTAGCATCTCCTTATCTGTCATTGCCGTCACGGCCGACTTGACAGTACTTGCTGCACTCAACTTATGCCTCTTGACAAATGCACTTCCTTGCACTTCCTTGATGCTCCGTTCCTTGGCTATGGCTTGCAGCACTGCCTTCTGGCTGTTCGTTACCAACCTGAGGAAAGTCTGGTAGGTTACTTCATTCTCGGATATTAGACTACTGAGAACAAGATTGACATTCTCGTCTGTCAGGTTTTGTATAGACGACTCATAAAGGCGGTTCAGCAATGACTGCAAATACCATGTATGTCCATACAGGCGCTCGTACATTTGGCCGAACGTCGCCTTCGTGATGGTCTGCCCATGCTTGTTGAGTTTCTCCTTGGCAAACAAGTAGTAAGCCTCTTCTGAAATGGGAGCAAGGTGCATTAGTTGGCAACTCTGGTAGAAAGGTCGGCTAGCCGAGGTAAACATGCTCTCCAGGACATGGCGCTGACTGCCGGAGAAAACGAAATGTACGTTTGTCAGATGCTGGATGTGGGCACGCAAGAGTGCCTCTACCTTCCTGTCTTCGTAGTTGGCCACCTCCTGAAACTCATCGAATGCCACATAGCATCTCTCGTTGGACTGTTCCATATAGGCAAACACCTCTGCCAGTGATTGCTCTGCCAGTTCGGGTTGCACATCGACGGAGAAGCTTGGTGCTCCTGTCATAGGGTCGAACGAGACGACGGGACGCAAGGCTTTGAAGAACTCAGAGACTTTCTTTACAATCTTGCTTTGCCTGCTGCCCAGTGTGCCAAGTACTGCCAGCCCAAGTTTGCTTGCCAGTTCTGCAAGGTTGGACGTCTGGTAAAGGTCCACATAGTAGCACTTTGCAGTCTTCTCTGCTTCTACCTTGTGGAATACGTGCTTTATCAATCCCGTCTTGCCCATACGGCGAGGACTGATAAGTGCCACATTGCGACCATTCAGCAGAGCCGAGGAGAGTTTCTCCGTCTCTTCCACTCGGTCGCAAAAGTACTCTGCCGATACATAACCGGTCAACAGGAATGGATTTATCTGCGTATTATTCGTTCTCATATCTCGAACTTTTCGTCACGAACTTTTCGTGATACAAAGATACATAAAGTGTATGAATGCGCAAAATGAAATTCGTAGTTTTTGAAAAGAAAGCCCCAAAAGCATATAAAAACGCACTATCTGCAAGACTTTCGCGAAGGATTTATCCATACCAAAACAACACGTCCAAATTTGAGCAAAATAGCAGTATCTCACCACCATAAAAAAACGCCTTCGCTTCACCACAGCCTTGTGATGAAAGCGAAGGCACTTTTTTTATGTTCTAAGACGGTTGCCTACCACTCAAGGTCCGTCCAGGTGTACTCATCCCTTTCTTCTTTGACGTCGAAGTCACCAGTATAGCCAAAATCAATGTAGCTTGACTCCAGCATTGAGGTAGATGACAGAATGGCTCGATGCTTTGTCTCTGGTTTTTTATATGGCTTTTTCATAATTTCTGCTCCTCCCTTCATTTCACGACATACTTCTTGCCATTCTTCACATAGATGCCCGCCTTAGCATTGATTACCTTGCGACCGCTGAGGTCAAAGACATTCTCGTCCTTTTTCCCGTTCTCTGTTGCCAGATCAACGTCTGTTTCAAAGTCCTCATCATCACCAAAGACGTATATCTTTACCTCGTTGACATTCTTTTTGTTGCCATCGCGGTCGGTTACATCAAGATACCAGCGGAAGGGCTTGAGGTCGCTACTTGTTGAGGCAGCTTGTACCAACTTGCCATTACTCATGGCATAATAGCCGTTGGCTTTCATGTCCGTTCCGCTAATGGTCTTATAAGTACCCGTAAAGCTGAACTTGGTGTTCCAGCTTGTCACATCGAAGGTGTTCTCCTCGGTTTTGTAAAGCGTGGCATCTTTTACGGTTATCACTTTTTCGCCCACGCTCTTGGCTCTAATCAGGTAAGGTGTGTTGGGTTCTGTCCAGCCGCTCTTTATCTTGATTACCTCAAGTTGCGTGCGGTCAATGATGCCGTCGTCATCATCGTCCCACTGGTGTGCATCGTTGATGCGAGCCACTTCAAAATCCTTACTCCAATCAGCATAGCTCATGCAGAAAGGCACATAGATGGCTTGCCAATTGGTGTTGGCGAAGGTACGGGTGTAGTTGATGATTTGATCACCTTCCTCTTTTGTGTTTTCGTATTCATCGCCATCTGTTACATCCACACTAATAGGCAGTATGTTAGTAAATTCCTTCCAACCTTCTGCATTCTTGTATGCCTCTATACTTGAGGCTGGAACATAAAGGGGATAAGATTTATCAACATCTAAGAATGTACCAGAAGATATTATTGGTGGAATAGTTGCATAACATTCTATTTCCTCAAAAGAACAACCAACAAATGAATTATACCCTATGTAATTCACAGAGGATGGTATTGTAATTGAGCCAGAGAGTAATCTTCTGAGGAATGTGCCTATTCCTATTGACGAAATACCAGTAGTAATGACTACATCCTTTATTTCTTTACCTGCTATGAATAGACGTCCATTTTCTAAACAATTCATCCAACCAATAGACATACTACATATTGAATTATAATTCTCATAGTAGCAATCTGTCGTCTTCCCAATATTCTTATCGAATCCTATATAAGGTCCAATTTCCTTAACAGATGTTGGCATGTAGATACTTGGTGCATAAAAACGAAATAAAGCAGCCGCATCTATATACTTCACAGAGTTGGGGATTTCGAAATCCTTGGAAAAAATCACTTCATAGAAAGAAGACCCCCCAAAACTTTCTATGCCATTAGGTATTACTGTATTTTTGCATCCTCTTAATATTTTATTCCTAGAACTTACGATGATAGCATTACAATCCATACGTGAGTCGTAATATTGGTTTAAAGGGTCAACAGTTATTTTATCTAATAATTGTCCATCAATAAACGAATTAAGAGCAATAAAAGAAACTGCTCTAGGTATATGAATGTTGGTTAGTCTTGTGCCAGAAAAAGCCAAATTACCAATAGACACTAATGTTGAAGGCAAACTTATCTCTACAAGGTTACTACATTCGTAAAATGCATACTCTAATATATAACGTGTACCTTCTTTTATATTATAAGTTGATAATGTCTTGTCTGTCACTCCAATAAGAATAGGACCTAAATACTTAACATTATCTACTACCTCAACAAGGTGTTCAAGACAGTCAGGAATATGCGACCAACTAGAATTCCCAACATTTATTACAGACGATGGGATATTGATACTTTTGATGTTTACACACTCATCGAATGCTTGTATATCAACAAATTTTGTACCTGGCGCAATATCAAAGTGTTCTACTTTCTTGTCTATAACTTTTTTAAACAAACTACCGACATAACCGTTTTCATCTGTTTTTAATGGGCAACCATCAAATGCATGCAAGTCAAGATATTGAAGAGAACTAGTAGTTTGTAAAGTCTAAAAAGTTACTATGGGATATAGATGCTTTAGCTTAATCCTGGCATCATCTGCAGTAAATTGCCAGTTCACTCCCTTCTGCTTTGCATTCCTATCTGTATGCCACTTCTCCAGTTCGTCAT
>JAZLKL010000114.1:0-10251 GCA_045597585.1 Bacteroidaceae bacterium
CCGTAGAAGTCAGCCTTCTGGTATGGTAGCAACTTAGCAAGAGCGAGCTCACGATCGGCCACGTTCTCAGCCAGGATCATCTCACGCATAGCCTTGATCTTCTCACCCTCGAAGAACATGTGCTCGGTACGAGTCAAACCGGTACCCTTAGCACCGAAGTCACGGGCGAGCTTAGCATCAGCAGGAGTATCAGCATTGGTGCGAACCTCCATCTTGGTGTACTTGTCGCAGAGGTCCATCAGAGCCTTGAAGTCGCCTGACAGCTCGGGAGCGATGGTCTTAACTTCGCCAGCGTAAACCTGACCGGTAGTACCATTGAGTGAGATGAAGTCACCCTCCTTATATACTACGCCACCAATCTCAACGGTCTTGGCCTTGTAGTCAACATGGATTTCACCAGCACCTGAAACGCAGCACTTACCCATACCACGAGCCACAACGGCAGCGTGAGAGGTCATACCACCACGAGCGGTGAGAATACCCTCGGCAGCTGACATACCAGCGAGGTCCTCGGGAGAGGTCTCGATACGTACCATGATAACCTTGTGGCCATCCTGATGCCATACCTGAGCATCGTCAGCGTGGAACACAATCTGACCACAAGCAGCACCGGGAGAAGCGGGCAGACCTTGAGTAATAACCTTAGCAGCCTTCAGAGCGGTCTTCTCAAATACGGGGTGAAGCAGCTCGTCAAGCTTGTTGGGCTCGCAACGCAGGATAGCGGTCTTCTCGTCGATCAGACCCTCCTTAACGAGATCCATGGCAATCTTAACCATTGCAGTACCGGTACGCTTACCGTTACGTGTCTGGAGGAACCACAGTTTGCCCTCCTGAACGGTGAACTCCATATCCTGCATATCGTGGTAGTGCTTCTCCAGTTTGTCCTGCAGAGCATCCAACTCCTTATACAACTCGGGCATAGCCTCCTCCATTGAAGGATACTTGGCGGCACGCTCCTCCTCAGAGATGCCAGCACGTTCAGCCCAGCGTTGACTACCGACCTTGGTAATCTGCTGAGGTGTACGAATACCAGCCACAACGTCCTCACCCTGAGCATTGATCAGGTACTCGCCATTGAAGAGGTTCTCGCCGTTACCTGCGTCACGGCTGAAGCAAACACCAGTAGCAGAGGTCTCACCCATGTTACCGAATACCATGGCCATAACAGATACAGCAGTACCCCACTCATCGGGAATTCCCTCCATCTTACGATAAAGGATAGCACGCTCGTTCATCCAGCTGCGGAACACAGCGCAGATAGCGCCCCAAAGCTGCTCCTTGGGATCGGTGGGGAAGTCCTGACCGGTCTGCTCCTTGATAGCAGCCTTGAAGAGCTCAACAAGCTTCTTCAGCGACTCTACAGAGAGGTCCTTGTCGAGGGTAACACCCTGCTCCTCCTTCACCTTCTCGATGATAGCCTCGAAGGGGTCGATGTCCTCCTTGTTCACAGGCTTCAGACCCATGACAACGTCACCGTACATCTGTACGAAACGACGATAGCTATCATATACAAAGTGAGGATTACCCGTCTTCTCGCACATACCAGCAGCCACCTCGTCATTCAGACCCAGGTTCAGGATGGTGTCCATCATACCAGGCATAGAAGCACGCGCACCCGAGCGAACCGATACCAATAAGGGATTCTTGGGGTCACCGAACTTGCAGTTCATCAGTTTTTCGGTATGAGCTACGGCAGCATTTACATCATCCTGTAACAACTCAACAATCTTTTCCTGGCCCACTTCGTAATATTCATTGCAAGTGTCGGTTGTGATAGTGAAACCAGGAGGCACAGGAACACCGATATGGTTCATTTCAGCAAGGTTAGCGCCCTTGCCACCCAGTACCTCACGCATCTGTGCATTACCTTCAGCCTGTCCGTTGCCAAAGGTATAAACTCTTTTCTGACTCATAAATAAACAAATGTTAAATAAGTTGGTATTAGAACTCTTTTCAGCAAAGTTAATTGAAAAATCTCAATAATCAAAGTCGAATGACTTTTTTTTTCAAAAAAAATAGTAAATTTGCACAAAATAAGTTTTACAATACTATTTATGGCAAGAAAGAAAAAGCAATTGCCCCTTCTCGAAGGGATAGAGATAACAGATGTGGCTGCCGAAGGCAAGGCATTAGTACGTATTGACGACCTTGTGGTGTTTGTGCCCTACGTGGTGCCGGGCGATATTGTGGACCTGCAGATTACCCGCAAGAAGCACCATTATGCCGAGGCTAAGGCCGTCCGCATTGTCAAACCATCCGCTAAACGTGCAGTACCCTTCTGTGAGCACTTCGGGCTCTGCGGTGGCTGCAAATGGCAATGCCTACCTTACGAGGAGCAGATTATGTGGAAGCAACGTCAGGTGATGGACAACCTGAGACGCATTGGCAAGGTGGAGTTGCCCGAATGCACACCCATCCTGGGTTCGCAGCAGACGCAGGAATACCGCAACAAGCTCGACTTCGGATGTGCCAGCAAGCAATGGCTTACCGACGAGCAGATGAAACAGGGTGTACCCTTCCACCCTGGCATAGGTTTCCACATCTCGGGTGCCTTCGACAAAGTGCTGCCCATTAACAAATGCTGGTTGATGGATGACCTGAACAATCAGATTCGCAACCATATCTTTGACTATGCTTGCCAGAATGGCATCACCTTCTACGACCTTCGTGCCCAACATGGTTTGCTGCGCGACATCGTGATGCGCAACTCGCATAGTGGCGAGTGGATGGTCATCATACAGTTTGGTCCTACCGAACCCATAGCCAACAACAAGGAGGCCATAGCAGAAGAGGTCAGCACGCAAAGTCAGTTCGACGAACCTACGGCTATGGCATTGCTCGAAGACCTGCACAAGTCGTTCCCACAAATCAGCTCCCTACTCTACGTCTATAACCCCAAATGCAACGACACCTTTGGCGACCTCGACGTAAATACCTACTACGGAACCGACTTCATCTATGAGCTGATGGAGGATTTGCGTTTCAAGGTAGGTCCTAAAAGCTTCTATCAGACCAACACCGAGCAAGCGTATATATTATATAAGGTGGCCAGGGAATTTGCGTTCTTGGGTCAACAAGTCAACGAGTCAACAAGTCAACAAGCAGGCGAGGCAACGGGTCAACAAAGTGAGAAACTTCCTCTCGTTTACGACCTCTATACCGGTACCGGAACCATTGCTAATTTTGTAGCTAAGAAAGCTCGTCAGGTTATCGGTATTGAGTACGTTCCTGAAGCCATCGAGGATGCCAAGGTCAACTCACAGATAAACGGCATAGACAACACCCTGTTCTATGCAGGCGACATGAAGGACATCCTGAATCGCGAGTTCATAGAGAAGCACGGACGTCCTGACGTTATCATTACCGACCCTCCACGTGCCGGAATGCATCAGGATGTCATCGACACCATACTCTTTGCAGCTCCCCAACGCATAGTGTATGTAAGTTGCAATCCAGCTACCCAGGCACGCGACATACAATTGCTCGACACGGCCTACAAAGTCGTTAAGATTCAACCCGTCGATATGTTTCCTCACACACAGCACGTTGAGAATGTCGTGCTGATGGTAAGGAAGTAATAGAGAAAAGAGAAGAGAGAAGAGAGAAGAGTGTAATGATTCACGACACCCTGCAAATCTATCGTCTTTAACTCCCTTAACTCCCAAAAAAGCTCCCTTAACTCACAAAAAAAATTCTTTAACTCCCCAATACTGAAGCATGCGAAGCTTGCGAAAGTTAAAATAAATACTATTTATTCCCGATAGATTAAAGCATGAAGAAGATATACTTATCATTACTCATTCTGGCCACAGCCACTATGCCCACAAGGGCATACTGGCGTTATGTGGGCGATCTCAACAACGACGGAAAGCTGTCGATAAACGACGTTGTGCGACTCGTCAGGATACTAAATCAAAAGTCCATTCCCGAAGACACTACCCTACTTGACGTCAACGAGGACAACAAGGTGGACAAGAACGACGTGGAAGAGCTTATAAAGATCATCTTGGGCAAAAGAGATGCCAAGAAGATACAGACAAGCGTAACCATCCCCATTGGGGGAGACAACGATGATACGGTGCTGGATTAAGCCCACTCATCTAGTTCCAGCCATCGTAGTGATTTCTCGTCCAGTTCGTCGTTAAGAATGGGCAGACGTTTACTCATCTCGGTAATCTGCTCCACGCTGATGGTGCCACTCGACAATGCATCTTCAATCTGCTTCTTTTCTGCCTCCAAGGCTTCGATGTCCTTTTCAAGCTGATTGTATTCCACCTTCTCCTTATAGGTCAGACGACGCTTCTGCTCCGAGAAGTTGGGCTTACCCTTCGATGCCGGAGTGCCCACCTCTGCAAGTTTGCCCGACTTGCTCGGTTTCTCAGAGCCAGCATGCCCATTGCCCAGCGCGTCACCTTTAGCAGAAGACTGAGCTTCCATCTCCTCCATCTCACGGAACTGCGTATAGTTTCCGGGGAAGTCCTTCACCACGCCCTGCCCCTTGAACACCAGCAGATGATCTACCACCTTATCCATGAAATAGCGGTCGTGACTCACCACGATGACGCAGCCCTTGAAATTGCGCAGATATTCCTCCAACACCTGCAGGGTAATAATGTCAAGGTCGTTGGTAGGCTCATCCAGCACCAGGAAATTGGGGTTCTGCATCAGCACGGTGCAGAGGTACAGACGGCGTTTCTCACCGCCCGACAGCTTATACACATAGCTTTGCTGTGCCTGTGGCGAGAACATGAAGTGCTGCAGGAACTGCATAGCCGTAAGATGTCGTCCACCCCCCAGGTCGATGTACTCAGCGATGCGACGCACCACGTCGATGACCTTCATCTGTTCGTCAAACTGCATGCCTTCCTGCGAGAAGTAGCCAAACCTCACCGTCTCACCTACCACAAAACGTCCACTATCAGGGGGAACCACACCGAGCAGCATCTTTACAAACGTACTCTTACCCGTTCCATTTCCACCCACGATGCCCATCTTCTCATATCGGGCAAAATTGTAGTAAAAGTCCTTTAGGATGACGAGACTCTCCCCCCGCCCTCCCTTCAGGGAGGGAGCTGCATTTCCGCTAGAGGCAGTGTGTGTGTGTCGCAGAAAACTCTTGCTCACATACTCAGCCTCGAATATCTTGCTCCCGATATAGGTCGATTTCACTTCAAGCTTCACCTGTTCTTCCACGATGCGTCGCTTAGCCACTTTCTCCAGTTCGTAGAACGACTCTTCGCGATAGCGTGCCTTGTGCCCGCGTGCCTGTGGCTGTCGTCGCATCCAGTCCAGTTCCGTGCGATACAGGTTATTGGCACGCGCAATCATGGCGTTGGCAGCATCAATTCGCTCCTGACGTTTTTCCAGGTAATAGCTATAGTTACCATGAAAAGGATAGATGGTATGGTCGTCCATCTCGAGGATGACGTTGCACACACGGTCAAGGAAGTATCGGTCGTGGGTGACCATGAGGAGTGTCATCGACGAACGCCCCAGATAGCCCTCCAGCCATTCTATCATAGTCAGGTCAAGGTGGTTGGTAGGCTCGTCAAGTATCAGGAAGACAGGTTCAGTAATCAGTACGTTAGCCAGAGCCACACGCTTGAGCTGGCCACCCGACAACTGACTGAGCGGCTGATTGAAGTCCTCAATCTGCAACTTACCCAGAATCTGTTTGGCACGTGTCTCATAATCCCATGCATTGGCATGGTCCATACGGTCAAGTAGCGATTGCAGACGGTCATCATCATCCGATTGTCCCTCAGCCTGACTGTTCGACATAAACTCCTCATATTCGCGAATAAGATTCGTGGTGTCGTTGCCATGCCAGAAACAAGCTTCTATTACCGTGAGGTCCATAGGGTAATGAGGTTCTTGCTCCAGATAACCCACACGCAGGTCGCGTCGCCACACTATATGGCCTTCGTCTGCACTGTCGCGGTTGCCTAATATATTTAATAAGGTACTCTTACCCGTACCGTTCTGAGCTATCAACCCCACACGCTGACCTTCGGCAATGCCAAACGAGATGTCCTCAAAAAGTGTCCTGTCACCTATTCTGCGAGTCAGGTTCTCAACCTGCAGATACGCATTTACTGCTGCCATAAATATCTTTTTTTACTTTTTTCAATGCAAAAGTACGCAAATAATTTGTTATATCAAAGAAATTGAGTACCTTTGCACGTCAAATGGAAAAATTCCGTTTTTAACATCACATACCAAATCATAATATTTTATTACTTCCCATTGTTACACCAAAGGGAGAAGAATGCACAAAAACCCATAAAAAACACTTGAAGGGTAAATGGTGCACACGCGGTGAAACAGACATCTGCTTCACTACAAAACAAAAATGATTTCTCATTAAAAACTTATTATGCACACAAAAGAGGAACTGGAAAAGATGAGTGACATTGACCTAGCACAACTTGCGGTCAGTCTTGGACTTGGCATCAAGGAAGACAGGTTAAACACAATCTATGACATTATAAATCTGGAAGCAGAAATGCAGGCCAATGAGCAGGAGGCCAAACCCAAACGAACCCGTATTGCTCGCGCACCCAAGACGAGCAAGATTTTCAGCGCTGACCAGGATGGCACGCTGAAAAGCATGGAAACCAAGAAACAACGCAAGACTGCTCTCAAGAAGGCCGAGAAGGACAAGAATCCATTTTCAGAGGATGATGTGGCATCTGCAGGCAAGAATACAAAGCAGAAGGAAACTGCCGAAGTCGCACGGCCTGTAGAGGAAGCCCCACAGACAGAGGCAGCCAAGGAAAAGGCTGCTCCCAAGAAGCGTAGCCGTAAGACCGCGAAGGAAGAACCCCAGTCAGAGGAACCCCTGCAGCAGGAAGTGCTGGAGGCCGCACCCGCTGAACAGTCTGTGGCCGAAGTGGAACAAGAGCAGCCTGTGCAGATTATAGAGGATGCCGAGTCAGACTCGGTCAGTGCCCCCACAGATGAGACTCCCCAGCAAGATGACACCGTCAGCGAAGAAGGCAGCGTCAGCGAAAAAGGCATGGCGGAAAAGCCCATAGAAGAGATGACCGATGAAGAGTACGAGAATAAGGTACGTGAATTCTTCGAGCGCAAGGAGTCCGATTTTATCATTATGCGCGACGTGCCCGATGTCAACGAACTATACAAGCAATTCGGCATTGAGGAAGAATTTGCCGAAGAGCCAAAGGTTGAAGAGCCTGTTCGCAGCAGCAAACGCAAAAACGAACCAGTGGCTCAGCAGGAGAAGTTCGAAGAGCCCCAACCTCGCTACGACTTCTCTGATATCATCAAGACCGACGGAGTACTCGAAGTGATGGCCGATGGCACAGGCTTCCTCCGTTCAAGCGACTACAACTACCTGCAATCTCCCGATGACGTATATGTAAGCCAGCAGATCGTCAAGCACTATGGCTTGAAGACTGGCGACGTGGTAGAAGGACCTATTCGTCCTCCTCGCGAAGGAGAGAAATACTTCCCCCTCGTCAAGATCACCAAGATAAACGGATGCAACCCCGATGTGGTGCGCGACCGTTCTCCCTTCGAGAACCTCACCCCCCTCTTCCCCGATGAGAAGTTCAAGCTCTGCTCAGGCAATGGCGACAAGCTGAGTGCCCGTGTGGTCGATCTCTTTGCCCCCATCGGTAAGGGTCAGCGTGCGCTCATCGTGGCACAGCCCAAGACCGGTAAGACCATCCTGATGAAGGACATTGCCAATGCCATTGCAGCCAACCACCCCGAAGCCTACCTCATGATGCTGCTCATCGACGAGCGTCCCGAGGAGGTAACCGATATGGCACGTACAGTTAAGGCTGAGGTTATTGCCAGCACGTTCGATGAGCCCGCCGAGCGTCACGTCAAGATTGCCAACATCGTGTTGGAGAAAGCCAAGCGCATGGTAGAGTGCGGACACGACGTCGTGATTTTTCTCGACTCCATCACCCGTCTGGCTCGTGCCTACAACACCGTGACCCCTGCCAGTGGCAAGGTGCTTACCGGTGGTGTGGGTGCCAACGCTATGCACAAGCCCAAGCGCTTCTTTGGTGCTGCGCGTAACATCGAGGGTGGCGGTAGCCTTACCATCATTGCCACCGCACTTATCGATACTGGTAGCAAGATGGATGAAGTCATCTTCGAGGAGTTCAAGGGTACAGGTAACATGGAGTTGCAGTTGGACCGTTCGCTGGCCAACAAGCGCATCTTCCCTGCCGTCAACATCGTGGCAAGTTCTACGCGTCGCGACGACCTGTTGCACGACAAGCTTACGCTCGACCGCATGTGGATACTTCGCAAGTTCCTCACCGATATGAATCCTATCGAGGCTATGAGCGAGATGAAGAAACGCCTGGAGCGCACGCGCAACAACGAAGAGTTCCTTCTCAGCATGAATTCATAGTCCACACACGCCGATACGCGTAAAAAAAGGTGAACCACTTTATTTTCAGCCCCTGCATGCTACGCAGCATCCTCACACTCCTCCTCCTGTGGCCACTCTCACTGAGTGCGCAAAGCGAGGCAACCCTGCTTCTCAATCTCAAGAAGCACAAGGATGCCGATACACTGATCATAGCCCTGCGCTCCCTGAAGAGCGAAGCCTCCACCCTGTGCTGCACCCTTCCAGCCAAGGGAGCCAGGAAGGTAAGCATCCCCATGGATGAGGCTCACATCGTCATCATGGGCATTCAGGGCGACACCAGTGCCTGCCGTGCCATCGTGCAGCCTGGCGAGAAGGTCAGCATTTCCGGTAAGATGCGCGAGGGTAAGGCTCTCTGCCTGCACAAGCTGAGCGTGAGCGGCAATGGTCAGTCCATCCAGCAGGAGCAGGTCAAGCTGGCCTACACACGCACCTTGGTGGGCAACAAGGCACAAGCCATCGTGGGCAAGTCGGTCAGCAACGAAGACGTACAGATTACCCTGGCAGGCACACAAGCCCGCTACACCCTCATCGACTTCTGGGCCTCATGGTGCCAGCCTTGTCATGCCGAGATTCCCAATCTCAAGGCCATCTACAAGCGCTTCCACACTCAGGGACTTGACTTCATCGGTATCAGTACCGACCGCAACGTGGAAGACTGGCGATGCTCCTTGCAGGAGGTCAAGGAGCCTTGGCCCAACTACATCGACCAGGCACGCCACATGACCAGGCAGTACGAAATCAAGTACATCCCATCCATCTTTGTCGTTGACAATAAAGGCATTATCGTGGCCGACAAGATACGCGGTAAGGAACTCTCGCAATACATCGAGCGTCTGTTTCGCCAATAACCCTATAAAAACCACAGCACTTCGCACACACGGAGTCATGTGGTTTTTTTTGTACTAATAATTGAAAACGTATAAAAAGTGATGCGAACATAGTGAAGAATCCCAAAAAAATAGCTATATTTGCATCCCGATAGTAAGATAACCAACAAAAATATATTTATTAATGAAAGAGAAACTTTCCAAGGTATTGGTGCTCGGTTCAGGAGCACTGAAAATCGGTCAGGCCGGTGAGTTTGACTATTCGGGTTCTCAGGCTCTCAAGGCACTTCGCGAAGAGGGCATTAGTTCGGTGCTCGTAAACCCCAACATCGCAACCATCCAGACAAGCGAGGGTATTGCCGACAAGGTTTACTTCCAGCCCATCACCCCACACTTCATCACAGAGATCATCAAGAAGGAGCGCCCCGACGGCATCATGCTGGCCTGGGGTGGTCAGACGGGTCTTAATGTAGGTACAGCCCTCTACCAGAGTGGCGTGCTGGCAGAATATGGCGTGAAGGTACTGGGTACCAGCGTAGAGGCCATCATGAACACCGAGGACCGTGACCTCTTCGTCAAGGAGTTGAACAAGGCAGACCTCAAGACTCCCGTCAGCGAGGCTTGCGAGACCATGGACGCGGCATTGGCAGCTGCCAAGCGCATCGGCTACCCCATCATGATTCGTTCGGCTTACGCGCTGGGCGGTCTGGGTTCTGGCGTTTGTCCTGACGAGAAGACCTTCAAGGAGATTGCTGAAAGTGCCTTCACCTTCGCCCCTCAGGTCCTCGTTGAGGGGAGCCCCAAGGGCTGGAAGGAGATCGAGTTCGGGGTAAGCCGCGATGCGAACGACCACTGCTTCACCGTGGCCAGCATGGAGAACTTCGACCCTCTGGGCATCCACACCGGCGAGTCTATCGTAGTAGCTCCCACCATGTCGCTCACCAAGGAGCAGGTAGAGTTCCTTCAGGCTATCAGCCGCAAGTGTGTACGCCACCTCAACATCGTGGGTGA
>JAZLKL010000115.1:0-8454 GCA_045597585.1 Bacteroidaceae bacterium
ACCAGGTAAAGTCTAATACCAGAAAACACCGAGGGGTTTGGGGGCTCGCAGCCCCCATAAAGCGGACTTATGCTTAATATGTGTTAAAGTAGTCCATTTTTTCACTCGAAAGTTTGGAAATTAACACAGTATCTTCAGTTATGAATTATGAACTAAATCAAACTTTCGGTTCAGCAGGAATCTCGGTATTCATCAAGCTGTCCATGTTGGTATTCTCAAGCTGCTTCAGTTCCTCCTCGGTAGAACCGAAGTAAGTGGGAAGCACAAAAAACACCAGGATAGCTACAATGGCCAAAATGACGCCCACAACCCATGCGGTAATTACAAGTGGCTTTTTCATAACATTTATGGTTCTTATTCCTTAGGATTCAGGATATTCTGTACTTGTTCGTCAGCCTCCAGCAACTGCTGGCGACACGTCTTAATCAACTCTTGTGCCTCACGCAGTTTCTCTGCGAGTGCATCTATAGGCAGGTCACCTCGCTCCATTTGCTGGGCAAGTACCTCCAGTTTCTTTATAGATTCTTCGTATGTCATATTTGTCAGATATTTTTTTACGTTTATCCATCACCTTCGACTCCACCTCACCATTGGCCAGTTGGGTAACAAGGGTATCTCCTTCCCTGACTTGCGAGGCATCAGTAAGGATGCGTCCATTAACCAGCGTCATGCTGTAGCCACGCTTCAGCAGTACGGAAGGGTCGAGCGACTGTGTGCGTTGCTGCAGAAGGTCCAAACGATGCGACTCTCGTTCGAGCAGAGTGCGAACGGTTTGGGCAAGGCGATCGAAAAGCGATTGCAGGCGGAACTCCTGACGCTCCCTCACGCGGCCCAAGCCAAGAGGCAAGGTTGAAGCCAGACGCTCCAGACGATAATGCTCCCGCTCGAGTCTCAACTGCACGCTATGCACCACCTTCTGTTGCAATTCCTGAAGCCAGGCCAACTGTTCGGTTTGATGGTCGAGGATGAAGCTTGCCACCGCAGTCGGCGTCTTGAGGGGGGTATGTGACACACGGTCGAGCACCGTCTCATCGCGATCATGACCGATGCCCGTAAACACTGGCAAGGGGAACTGGGCTATGGCCGCAGCCAACACATAGGAATCGAAGTCGCTAAGGTCGGTTACTGCACCACCACCACGAATGATGACCACGGCATCCCACTTGTCAGCCTCATCGGCAATGGTCATAAGAGCCGACAGAACACTCTCCTCCACCCTGATGCCCTGCATGATGGCAGGAAAGAGTTGGATGCTGAAGCGCAGATGGTATTCGTTGCAGAGCAACTGGTCGCAGAAGTCGCCATACCCCGCAGCCTTGTCGCTCGAGATGACAGCAATACGCTGCAAGAGGGTGGGCAATTCAAGGGTGCGATTATCGTCGATGATGCCATCCTCTTCCAGTTGGCGAATTATTTCCTGACGACGGCGCACCATGTCGCCCAAGGTGTAGGAGCTGTCCACATCGAGCACATTCAGGCTATAGCCATACTGTTCATGGAAGGTGACTCGTACTAGGAACTGTACCTTGATTCCGGCACGCAACTGTCCTCCCGTCTCGCGGGCAAAGCGCAAAGCCAGCATGTTGTACGTTCGTGCCCAGATGGTAACACGTGCCCTTGCAACGATGTTCATGCCCCGGGCATCCTTCTGTATCAACTCACCATAGAAATGTCCACCCGAACCGGAACGGCCTTCGGCCAACTCACCCGTCACCCACACCGCATCGGGCAAAGACTGCTCAATGAGCTGGTTCACCAGGTTATTAAGTTCGTATAGTGACAGTACATCCATCGTGTTTCTTGTCTGTTAATTATTCGTTTAGTCCTCTTCTATGCTATCTTAATCTCGAAATGCCCAGATACTTATCAAGCTTATTCTGATAGTATTCGCGCAGTTCACCCCAACGATAATAGCATCCAGTAACAGGCTTGCCTGGCATGGTCACCTCATGTTCATTGAGCAATGCCTTGACAAGGATGTCATCCATCTTGACCACATTTCCCTTCTTAGGACGGTAGAAGATGAGCTGTATGTTGCTGGCCATGGGGAAGATACGGAAGTTGGCCCACTTCTGGTCGAGGTTACGCAAGTCATCAAGAGGCCATTCGGGGTAACAGTCGCCTAACTCAAGCAGCGCTGCCATGGGCATCACCACCACCTCGTGACCAAAGCGGAGGGTGGCACCAATGTAATCACGCTTGAGAGCGATTCGTAAGCCTTCCGTTCCATCCTTCATGATGGGCAGCTTGGCCTTGCCATCTATCAGGCAGGTGTCAGCCGTTTCCAGGAAGTTCCGCAAAAGGTTAGCCTGACTGAAGGGAGCAAGACCAGCGCTGAAATTCACGTACCAATCCACGTTACGGATGCGCCACTGGTCATAGCACTCCTCCTCGGTAAAGAAGTCCCATAGCGAGATGCCCTTGAGATGGCTCTGCATATTGGCACAAATGTCAAAGGTGCGACGCATCACATCGCCACGGCTGCCAAGCTTCTCATCACGATAGTTGGGATCGTTCATGATAGAGTTCCAGAATCGTTCGGGATGGGTGTACTCCTTACGGAAATCGAAGTTTGCCTTACGCCACATCTCGCCACGGGCATCGGTGAGACGCTTCTCCCAGGGCTCTCTGTTCAGATAGAACTGGAAGGCATTGCTCACATCATTGTGTATGCGCAGATTCTTGTTGAAGCGAGTCAGCTCCTCACACTCTGCCGTCATGGACAGGATGCAACGGATGACCACCGTACTGCGAGCATCCACCTGACAGTTCTTAGCACCGAATATCTCGGGAAAATGCTCCGTAAGACGCTTGCCGATGCGATGGTGCTGCTGTTCGCCCACATCGGTCAGCTCACCCAAACGCTGGCGGGCGTTCGTTTCGTGGTAGAAGCGCAATATCTTCTCACGCAGTTCCTCACCACGTGCCGAGAGCTTTCCTCTGTCGTGAGCACGGTTCAGCACGTCAATGACTTCCGTGTATTCACCATGGCCAATAAGCCAGCGGCTACCGTGACGACCATAGTGACTGAGGTAGAAAGGCTCGTAGCCCTTAGGAGTGGGGGTATATTTCTCTGACGGGCTTGGGTCCACGTAAGCCGTATAATTAGAGGCCGAAAGCAGGATGTTGTCATGAATCTCCTGACGCGCCTGGGTCCAGTTTTGCTGAGCATAGCATACCAAGGCCAAGGCAAAAGCGCTAAACAAAGACAATACTTTTTTCATTGGTTAACATTTAGAATTGCTATTGGGTTTTTCATATTTCGTTCAAATTTACGATAAAAAAAGCAGAACTTTGCACATTTTGGGTCAAAAACAGTCATTATAGGAAAGAAATAAAGAAAAAGTAAGCGTTTCCTTGGATTTTTCACTGTATATTTTGTACTTTTGAAGAATAAAATAAAACAAGAACCCAAGGTTTATCTTGCCAAACTAACTGAACATGATACTGAAACGACTTTTCGTATTACCCCTATGGGGACTTTGCACATCTGTCGTCATAGCACAGAATCCCATCGTGTCACATTGCTTCACCGCCGACCCCGCCCCCGTGGTGCACGAGGGGATAGACAGTCTGTACGTGTATTGTGACGAAGACATGAACGTGTCGGGCGTCAACGACTTCTACTACATGGAACGCTACCGGGTTTATTCCACCGCCGACATGGTGAACTGGACCGACCATGGTGATGCCATGCCCCGAACTGCCTTTAAATGGATGAAGGAGGGCACGTGCTGGGCTTCGCAATGTGTAAAGCGAGGCAATTACTACTACTGGTACATGTGTGGCAATCCTGCCCCCGGATACAACTATGGCTACAACGTCATTGGCGTGGGACGAAGCAAGACACCAAGCGGTCCGTTTACCGACCCCATAGGCAAGCCTATCATCAGCGCATTCGGCTACATCGACCCCACCGTGTTGATCGATGATGACAACCAGGCCTATCTCTACTTCGGCAATCCACAGCTCTCCTACGTTAAGCTCAACACCAACATGACGAGCTACAAGACCACGGGTGGCAACAAGGGAGTGTTCGACATACCACTTACCGAGGCCACGGTGGGTGGCTACAAAGACGTTAATGACAAGATTGTGGGAGTGGACAAATATGAGGAAGGGCCTTGGCTCGACAAGCGTGGCGACAACTACTACATGATTTATGCTGCTGGTGGAGTGCCCGAGCACATCAGCTACAGCATGGCCAAGTCGCCCACCGGTCCCTGGGAATACAAGGGACAAGTGATGCGTCAGCAAAACACAAACTCGTTTACCAACCACAGCGGAATAGTCAACTTCCGCGGACACGAATACTTCTTCTACCACACGGGGTGGCTTACCGGTGGTGGGGGCTTCAACCGAAGCATGAGCGTGGAGGAGTTCCAGTTTAACGAGGATGGCACCATCCCCGAGATCAAGGCTACCAAGACGGGCGTAAAGCCCATCTCCACCCTCAACCCCTTCATACAGCAGCAAGCTGAGACCATGAACGAGGGGCTGAACATCAAGGTGGTGGGCAACGAGAAGAAGGGTGTCTATGTAACCGGAATCACCAGTCAGTCAACCATTCGCGTGGCCAACGTCGATTTCGGTGAGGAGAGTCCCACCAGCATCACCATCCGCTATGCCACAGCCCTCGACAAGGGCTATATGTATGTGCGCCTCAACAGCAAGACCGGAACCCAGATTGCCCGCATCCCCCTGCAGAGCACTGGAGGCGAGAATGTATGGGAGGAGCGTACCATTGAACTGAGCCGAGAGGTGACGGGGGTGAAGAAGTTCTACTTCACATTCTCGGGTACGGCCAACAAGGAATCGGGCATACTCATGAACTTTGACTGGTGGAAGTTCAACACCGCCGATGAGACAGGCATAGCCACCGTCTCGCACAACGAGGACGACCACTCACGCACTCCCGTCTATGACCTCTGCGGCCGACAGGTTCCCACCCACCAATGGTATGGTGGCAAGGCTCCTCGCGGCATCTACGTCAAGAATGGCAAGAAGGTGGTGAGATAAAGGTAAGTTAAAGTATGTTAATAGCTTCAAAGTCTCACTAAATAATCGTATTTTTGCATCCCTAAAACATTCTGATGTTGAATTCAAACAAAAACAATAAAATATTATGAACAATTACAACGTAGATTATTCCTATGACAAATCGCTCTCATCGAGCGCGTTTTCAAAGTTGATGCGCAACGTGTACATCTGGATGGCACTCGCGCTGGTAATGACAGGCTTCACTGCATTCTATGTGGCAGAGAAGACTACCCTACTCTACTCCGTAGCCCAGAATCCCGGCATCATGTGGGCATTCCTTATCGCCGAGGTGGGATTGGTTTTCTACCTCTCTGCACGCATCCACAAGATGGCATTCCTCACGGCAGGTCTGCTCTTTGCCCTCTATGCCATCATCAATGGTATCACACTCTCTATCCTACTGCTGGTTTACACCCGTGAGAGCGTCGCCAACACATTCTTCATCACAGCCGGCACTTTTGCGGCCATGTCGTTGGTAGGTTTCTTTGTCAAGAAAGACCTCTCCCCCATGCGTCGCATCCTCATGATGGCACTCATCGGACTTATCATCGCCACCGTGGTCAACCTCTTTGTCAAGAGCAGCGGCATGGCTATGATTATCAGCTACGTAGGCGTATTGCTCTTTGTGGGTCTTACCGCATACGACACACAGAAAATCAAGCAGATGCTTCAGCAATGCAGTCAGGAAGGCGAGACCGATGCCACCAACAAGGTTGCCCTGATGGGTAGCCTCACACTCTACCTCGACTTCATCAACCTCTTTATTTACCTGCTCCGCATCTTAGGTGACAGAAGATAAGTGCCATGAAGAAGATTCTGATGACGATGTTAGCTGCCACAGCACTCACAGCCTGCACACAGCAAAGAGAAAATCCGCTGCCCAGCGAGTGGGACACCCCCTATGGCATCCCTCCCTATGACAAAATTCAGGTGGACGACTACATCCCTGCACTACAGGCTGGCATCGAGCAGAACAACAAGGAGATTGAGGACATTGTCAACAACCCCGAGGCTCCCACCTTTGAGAACACGCTGGCTCCGCTGGCTTTGTCGGGCAGCATCATCAATAGGGTGAGCGGTGTCTTGTATAACATAACCGAGACTGACAAGACCGCCGAACTCGACTCTGTCATGGAACTGGCTACGCCCATGCTGAGCAACCACTCCGACAACATCAGCTTCAACAAGAAACTGTATGCCCGCGTCAAGGCAGTCTATGAAGGCGACCAGAGCAAACTGACCCGCGAGCAGCAGATGTATCTCAAGAAGTGCTTTGAGGACTTTGAACGCAACGGCATCGGCTTGTCAGACGACAAGCAGGCCCGACTGAAGGAGATTAACGCCGAGATGGCCACCAAGACCATGAAGGTGAGCAACAACATACTCTCCGAGAGCAACGCATTCAAGGAGAAGTTCGGCATCAGCGTGTCAGACTACCCCAACGCCATGACCAGTACCGAAGACCGAGCCAAGCGTCAGGAGATGCTCCAGATGTACACCATGCGCGGTCACAACGGCAACGAGTACGACAATCGTCAGCTCATACTCGAGGTGATGAAACTGCGCATCGAGAAAGCTCAGATCATGGGTTACAAGACTCCTGCCGACTATCTGCTCGAGCCCAAGATGGCTCACGACGCTGCCACCGTGGATGCTTTTCTTGACGGCATCATGAAGGCTGCCGTGCAGAAGGCCAAGGAGGAGGTGAATGACATGCAGGCTCTCATGAATGAGGACATTGCCGCTGGCAAACTGCCCGCTGGCTCTAAGATAGAGGCATGGGACTGGTGGTACTATGCCGAGAAGGTGCGTAAGCAGAAGTACGACCTTGACGAGGAACTTACCAAGCCCTACTTCAAACTGGAGAACGTGGTCAAGGGCATCTTCAGCGCTGCCAAGACACTCTACGGTGTGAACATGGAGGAACTGAAGGACATGCCTGCCTACAACAAGGAGAAGGTGAAGACCTACAAGGTGACCAACGAGAAGGGCGAACTGCTGGGCATCTTCACCACCGACTATCTGCCCCGCGAGAGCAAGCGTGGTGGCGCATGGATGAACAACGTGCGCGAGCAGTATGTCGATGCCAAGGGCAACATGGTACGACCCATCATCTGCAACGTGGGCAACCTCGAGGAGTACCTCACCATCGACGAGGTGCAAACCGTATTCCATGAGTTTGGACACGCTCTTCACGGACTGCTCACCCAATGCCACTATGCTCCCATCAGTGGCACCAGCGTGAAGCGTGACTTCGTAGAGATGTTCTCGCAGTTCAACGAGAACTGGGCTTTCCAACCCGAGCTACTGGCACAATATGCCATCAACGAGAAGGGTGAGGTCATCCCTGCCGAACTGGTGGAGAAGATCAACAAGTCCTTGCAATTCAACCAGGGCTTCATGACCACCGAACTCTGTGCTGCCTCCATCCTCGATATGAAGTGGCATGAGCTGGAGTCGGTTGAGGGCATCGACATTGACGAGTTCGAGAAGAAGATTATTGCCGAGATTGGCCTCATCCCCGAGATTGGCTTCCGCTATCGTTCCACCTACTTCAACCACATCTTCTCAAGTGGTTACAGCGCCGGCTACTATGGCTACCTGTGGGCTGAGGTGCTCGACAAGGATGCCTTCTCCATCTTTGAGCAGAGTGGTAATGTGTGGAACAAGGAACTGGCCACCAAGTTCAAGCAGACCTTCCTGGAGAAGGGAGGTTCGGAGGAACCCATGACACTCTTCAAGGCATTTGCCGGTCGTGAGCCCGACAACACCGCTTTCCTTAAGGGACGTGGTCTGATAGAATAGTCACAAGGCAAGCGCATTTTTGCTTTTGCTATACCATAATCCGCACATTTCGAGGACATTTCTCTCCTTGAGGTGTGCGGATTTCAGTTCACTAACCGCACAAACTTTCCTCTCGGAAAAGTGCTTTTTTATCGAGTACATAGTTATCTTTACTAAAGTTTCTCACCCTTTGGGTGGCTGAAACTTTGGGAGTTCTTTGCGAGCAAAGCATCGACTCGCTGCAGAAGAACTATGAACTGTGAACTGTGAACTAACTTCACACTTCACTCACGGTGCACTCAGGGTGCACTCAGGGTGCGCTCACAAATCCGTGAAGAACTGTGAGCGAACTGTGAGCGAAAGTAATGCGAAGGTAAAACGCACATCGAACCACAAAGCCCCCTTCTCCTTTCCTTAGATAGGGTTGAAGAAAGGAGCCTTGTAGTATTTATATACCCCAACTAAACACCAGTTGCACAAGAGGTTTTATAAACTAAAGAGGTCTTCGTGTTGACCTGAGCTCGCGAAGGTCAATTTGAAGACCGAGTTGTACGAGTACCCTCGCGCGTGCGTACATATTAATTGGAATTTAACCCCATCATTTTCTTGTAACCTCCAAGAAATCAACAA
>JAZLKL010000116.1:0-16956 GCA_045597585.1 Bacteroidaceae bacterium
CCCAAAGCTCACGTTCTCCCTGATGCTCGTACTTGCAGGTCAGGCCTTTGGAGATGTCGCGTATCTCCTCGGCCTTGAGCCCGTGGATGAAACCTACATTCAGCAGGATGCGCGTGCAGGCATTGCCGCTGGCATTGCGGAAGGACTCCTTCAGGCGGGAGTACTTCTCGTCCTTGCCTGTTGGTGTGTTGTATCGTATCTGAGAAGTGAAGTTCATGCGGGCAAAGGTACGACAATATTTTCACTTTGCTGTGTTCTACATCGCACTTTTGGACGTTTTCAAAACCTAACTTGCTTATATTCAAGAAAAACTTTTTTAAAAAAAGTTCAAAGCGTAAAAGTTGGGCTAAAGAAAATAGCGAGCGGGGAGATGCCAGACATCTCTCCGCCTTTTTATGCAATGGGCTGTCGCGATAAACATTTTTACAAAGCACATTCCACATAAATACCATCCGTCGGCATTTCAAACTACGGGTTAATTACGGGTTGACTACGGGTTGATTACGGTTTAATTACGGGAACGTATCGGGTGAGATAGGATGAGAAAGTAAATTGACAATTCGCGACAAGCAGTTCTCCTGCTTTCGATTTAACATGGTAGGCCACTCAAATGCATAAAAGAAGAGGGTCACACTTGTGTGCGACCCTCCTTCCGTTATATTTTTCAGTCAATTTGTGACTCTTGATGAACCCGTTTTTATCGCTTGATCTTAGCCAGGTACTCGTCATACTTACGCATCTGCTCTTTCTGTGCTTCAGTAAGCTTTGAGCGGATTGACTTAGCCTTCAGAATGATTTCCTCGTTAACCTTACGAACGCGCTGTACCTCGTCAGGATCGGGAGGAAGCACCTTCTTCACACGGCGCTCGTTGGTCTTGAACTTTCTGGTTACAACCTCTTCCTGCTGTTTGTAGATACCATGACCGGTGATGATACTCAAACGGTTCTTGTCGTTGTCATCGGGATAAGGCTGTACGGTGTCACCCTTCCACTCTACCTTCTTGATCATCTTGGGATTAACACCCTTAGCGATAAGAGCCTTCTTGGTCTTCTCGGCACGAGACTTAGAGTAACCCATGTTCTTCTTGGGATTACCAGTACCCTTATCAGCGAAAGAGGTAATGATGATCTCGCCATTCTGAACCTCCTTCAAGAAGTTGGCCACAGCCTCAATCTGAGCGTCGGTGCTCTCAACGTCGCTGGCTGCAATGTTGAAGAAGATGCGCTTATCGATTTCACCCTCCTTCACTACATCACGATAGGTGATGTCATCATACCAGGTGGTATCGATAACGGTCTCCCAAATCTCTCTTGGCTCGGGCTCGGGGATAAGATCCATCAGCACAACGGGCTCCGACTTCTTGAAACCAAACTTATAAGCTACACCAAGCTGAGCAGTAACCTGCCAGTCGTCCTTGCTTGACACCTTGCTGTTGTAACGGTCAGAAAGGCTATTGGCAGCCACCTCAAGGTTTACAGCAAAGTTCTTGCAGATATCATAGTTAAGCATAGCACCGATGCGAGCATTGTGGCTCAGACGAGTACCATCCCAAGCCAAGGGCATAGCGCTCTTCAAAGTCAAGGCATGATCGTTCTCCCATGCAGTATTCAAACCGATACCACCAATCAGATATACGCTGAGAGGATAGTAATCCTTCTGGCCAAAGAGGGTAAACATGTTGACCATCAAATCGAGGTCGGTAGTCACATACTTATAGGAATATTTTGCATCATAGGAAGTGTGAATACCACCCTTGTTCCACAAACCATTGACATGCAGACGAGCACCTACAACAGAGGTAAACCATGCGCCGAAGCTAAGGCTTGCCGTGGGGGTAATCAACTTAGAATTGTCAAAATTAGTGAATGTGGTCTGAACGCCACCCTGAAGCCCTACAAACATGTGAGGGTAAGGCTGGTAGTCAAGACCATTGTCACCCGCACCCTGAGCCATGGCAGGAGCGGTAGCCAAAGTAGCTGCAAAAGCTACAGTAAGGAGTCTTTTCAAACTTTTCATAATATTTTTTTTGATAATTTAGTTCGTATTAGCCATATCCGTTATGAGGTCTGTACGCATCAGCCTTCGCAAACCCCATATGGATCCGTTGGTGCGTAAAATACTCAATAACACCAAATTATTAGGCAAATTTAGTTTGTTTTGCACTTTTAACCAAAAGTTTTAAGCATTTTTTACATATTTTATTTAAAAAAGTATAAAAACACCTCGAAAACACAGAAAAACCACCAATTTTGCGTACCTTTGTATAAATATATACCTCAAAAAACAAACGTTAATTCGATGAGCAATTCTCAAATAACCATCAAAAGAGTTGAAACGAAGAAAGAATTGAAACAATTCATCCGTTTCAACTACGAATTGTACAAGGACAACAAGTATGCTGTACCCGACTTTCTGGAGGATACACTCGACACATTCAACCCTGAGAAAAACGCCGCCTATGACTTCTGCTCCTCTGAGCAGTTTCTTGCCTACAAGGATGGCAGGATTGTGGGCAGGGTAGCCGCCATCATCAACAACAAGGCGAACGACACGTGGAATGTAAAGAATGTTCGATTTGGCTGGATAGACTTCATTGATGACATCGAGGTAAGCAAGGCGCTTATCGATGCCGTGAGCCAGTGGGGCAAGGAGCGTGGCATGGAGAACATAGTAGGTCCTCTCGGATTTACCGACATGGACCCCGAAGGTATGCTGATTGACGGCTTTGACCAGCTCAGCACCATGGCCACCATCTACAACTATCCCTACTATCCCGTGCACATGGAAAAGCTCGGATTTGAGAAAGAGGTAGGTTGGGTAGAACGCAAGGTGACCATCCCTCGCGAAGGACATCATGCCCAGGACCAGAAGTTTTTCCGCATGGCCGAAATCGTGAAAAAGCGTTCCAACCTGCACGTACGCAAGTTCAAGAACGTGGACGAGATAAAGAAGCTGAACTACGGACAGAAAGTGTTCAACGTCATCAACAAGGCATACGCTCCCCTCTATGGTTTCAGCGAACTGACTCCCCGCCAGATTGACACATACGTGGACAACTACCTGCGATTCATCGATATGCGCCTTCTCACGCTGGTAGAGAACGAGCAGAACGAGGTAGTAGCCATGGGTGTGGGTATGGGTTCACTCTCATACGCCCTGCAGAAGGCAAAGGGCAAGCTCTTCCCCTTCGGCTGGTGGCACTTGCTGCGCACGCTCAAGTGCAAGAGCGCACGTTCGGAGTATCTTGACCTACTGCTCGTGGGTGTCATTCCCGAGTATCAGGGCAAGGGCGTCAACGCCATGCTGTTTGCCGACCTCATCCCCATCGGTGCCGAGATGGGCTTCAAGTGGGCCGAGACACACCTACAGCTTGAGGACAACAACAAGAGTCAAGACCAGTGGGCATATCTGGAGTGTGAGATTCACAAAAAGAGAAACTGCTACACGAAGCCTCTTTAGGGGCGGGGGAAATCCAGAATGAATAGAATAAACTAGGATAAACTAGAAAAACTAGAGCCACTAGAACATCTAGAATAACTAGAGCCTCTAGAACATCTAGAATAACTAGAGCCACTAGAATATCTAGAATAAACTAGAACATCTGGTATGGCTAAGTAGCACAGCCTCCCATTCGCCCTATTAAAAGAGAACCCACCCCAAGAGTCCACACACCTTTACGACAGACGAAGGGGTATGCGAATTGCAAACAAAAATACTATGACTGACGATAAGAATATAGAAAACGAAAACATACTTGCTAACGGTGAATCGGCAGGAGGACCTAACGGAACTCCTGTCAATTACACCGAGGATAACATCCGACACCTCTCCGACATGGAGCACCTGCGCCTGCGCCCTGGTATGTACATAGGAAAGCTGGGTGATGGCTCACAAGTAGATGACGGTATCTACGTACTGCTGAAAGAGGTCATCGACAACAGTATCGACGAGTTCAAGATGGGAGCCGGCAAACGCATCGAAGTGGAGATAACCGACCAACTGCGTTGCAGCATACGCGACTACGGCCGAGGCATCCCCTTGGGTAGTTTGGTCAAGGCAGTGTCGATGCTCAACACGGGTGGTAAGTACGACTCAAAAGCTTTCCAGAAGAGTGTGGGACTGAATGGTGTAGGTCTGAAAGCCGTCAATGCGCTGAGCCTTAACTTCGAGGCTCACAGTTTCCGCGACGGACAGGTGCGTCGTGCCGTCTTCAAGCAAGGCGTACTGCAAAGCGACGTCACAGAGACCACAGAGGAGGAGAATGGTACCTATATCTATTTTGAACCCGACAGTTCGCTTTTCAAGCACTATTCTTTCCGTAACGAATTCATCGAGGTGAAGTTGCGCAACTACACCTATCTGAATACAGGTCTTGCCATCATTTTCAATGGCCGACGCATCATCTCACGCAATGGTTTGAGCGACTTGCTTTCCGACCGTATGACCGCTACTCCACTCTACGACGTGGTGCACATCATAGGCGAGGACATCGAGATAGCCTTTACGCATTGCCGTCAGAACGGAGAAGAGTACTACTCGTTCGTCAATGGACAGCACACCTCCTTGGGTGGTACACACCAAGCTGCCTTCAAGAAATACATCGCCGAGGCCATCAAGGACTATAGCGGTAAGTCGTTCGACTACAGCGACATACGCAACGGTATCGTGGCGGCCATCAGCATCAACATCCAGGAACCCGTCTTCGAGAGTCAGACGAAGGTCAAACTGGGCTCCACCAGTACGGCTCCCGAGGGTGGCGTGTCCATCGACAAGTTCATTGGCGACTTCGTGAAGGAGCAGGTCAACAACTACCTGCACCGCAATACCGACGTGGCCGACGTCATCATAGCCAAGGCTCAGGAGAGTGAGCGCGAGCGCAAGGCCATGGCTGGTGTAGCCAAG
Source organism: Bacteroidaceae bacterium (assembly GCA_045597585.1). GTDB lineage: Bacteria > Bacteroidota > Bacteroidia > Bacteroidales > Bacteroidaceae > Physcousia. The sequence goes on from JAZLKL010000116.1 coordinate 4,904, forward strand.
AAGGCCCGTGAGATGAGCAAGAAGGCCAATATGCACAACCGTAAGTTGCGCGACTGCCGTGTGCATCTGTCCGACTCGAAAGGCGACCTCAAGGAAGAATCGTGCATATTCATAACCGAGGGTGACTCGGCCAGCGGAAGCATCACCAAAAGCCGCGACGTCAACACGCAGGCCGTGTTCTCGCTTCGTGGAAAGCCCCTCAACTGCTTTGGCATGACCAAGAAGGTGTGCTACGAGAATGAGGAGTTCAACCTGCTACAGGCTGCCCTCGACATTGAGGATGGGCTCGACAGCTTGCGCTACAACAAGGTTATCGTGGCCACCGATGCCGATGTGGATGGCATGCACATCCGCCTACTGATGATTACCTTCTTCCTACAATTCTTCCCCGACCTTATCAAGAAGGGGCACGTGTACATACTTCAGACACCCCTTTTCCGTGTGCGCAACCGCAAATCGAAAATAGGAAAGAAGAAGCTTGAGGCTATTGAAAAAGAGCTGAAGACGCACGATGAGGACGACAACTCACGAGGTCCTAAGCGTAGCATCAGTTTCGGAAACGACTTCGTGACACAGTATTGCTATAGCGAGGAGGAGCGCCTGCAAGCCATCAACGACCTGGGTCCAGACCCTGAAATCACCCGATTCAAAGGTTTAGGAGAGATCTCACCCGATGAGTTCCGACACTTCATCGGTCCCGACATCCGACTGGAGCAAGTCACGCTCAACAAGAGCGACCAGGTAGCCGAACTCCTTGAATACTACATGGGAAAGAACACGATGGACCGTCAGAACTTCATCATCGACAACCTCGTCATCGAAGAAGACCTGGCAGAGGAGGAGATGGAAGAAGAAAAAGAATACAAGGTATGAGAACGGTTATCTTCCCTGGGTCATTCAACCCCTTCACCAAGGGGCACGCTGACATTGTAGAACGTGGCTTACAGCTCTTCGACAAGGTTATCATTGCCATTGGCTATAACGAGCAGAAAGTAGTGGAGGGCGATGTGGAGAGTCGTCTGTCAAGCCTCAAGGCCCTCTATTCTGACGATGCTCGCGTAGAGGTCATCACCTATAGCTGTCTCACCATCGAGGTGGCCCAACAGTACAATGCCTGCGCCATCCTCCGCAGTGTGCGCAGTATCAAAGACTACGAGTACGAACTGCAAATGGCCGATGTGAACCATAAGCTTTCGGGTATTGAAACGGTAGTGCTCTTTGCACGTCCTGAGTTAGCCAGCATCAGCAGCAGTTTGGTGCGCGAACTTCAGCACTTTGGTCACGACACCAGTCAGTTTGTGGTTTGAAAGGACAGACAATGCCATAAGGAAAAACATATAAAGTTAGCAGATAACATATAATACAATGAAAAGAATAGCAGCATACATCGCACTTGCTTTCATAGCAGCACTTATCCCCACCCCATTAAGCGCACAGACTTCCTCACGCATGGATGACGCAATGCGCAAACTCATCATGGCCACGGTGATGACGAACAACTTCTATGTGGACACCGTAGATTGTGACAAACTGGTGGAGGATGCCATCAATGGTATGCTTTCAAAGCTCGACCCCCATTCGGCCTACAGCAATGCCAAGGAGACGAAGTCGCTCAACGAACCCCTGCAAGGCTCGTTCGAGGGCATTGGTGTGCAGTTCAATATGCTTGACGACACACTTCTCGTCATCCAGCCTGTGTCAAAGGGTCCTTCTGAGAAAGTCGGCATTCTGGCTGGCGACCGCATCGTGAACGTTAACGACACGGCCATTGCCGGCGTGAAGATGTCGCGCGAGGAAATCATGCGTCGCCTTCGTGGACCGAAGAACTCAAAGGTGAAGTTGGGCGTCAAGCGCGATGGCATAAAGGATATTGTTTATTTTACCGTGACACGCGACAAGATTCCCGTCACCACACTCGACGCTGCCTACATGGTGACACCCACCATCGGACTTGTACGCTTCAGTAGCTTCGGACAGACCACCCATGACGAGGTGGTCAAAGCCGTCAACGAACTGAAGGCAAAGGGTATGGAGTCGCTCATCATCGACCTTCAGCAGAATGGTGGAGGCTATCTCAATGCAGCTGCCGAAATTGCCAGCGAGTTCCTGCACAAGAACGACCTCATCGTATATACCAAGGGACGCAACGTGCCACGTCAGGAGTTCCGAAGCACAGGAGGCAACTTGTTTGCCGGCAAGATAGTGGTGCTGATTGACGAATACAGCGCATCGGCTGCCGAGATTCTCTCAGGTGCCATTCAGGATCAGGACAGAGGTTTGGTAGTAGGTCGCCGCTCTTTCGGCAAGGGACTCGTCCAGCGTCCCATTGACCTGCCCGATGGTTCAATGATTCGCCTCACCATATCACACTACTACACTCCCACCGGACGTTGCGTGCAGAAACCCTATGAGAAGGGCAATAAAGAGGAGTACCATAAGGATGTGCTGAACCGTCTGAACAACGGTGAACTGACAAATGCTGACAGCATACACTTCCCCGACTCGCTGAAATTCCAGACGCTTCGCGAGCATCGTACCGTGTATGGTGGCGGCGGCATTATGCCCGACTATTTCATCCCCCTCGACACTACCCTTTACACACGTTTTTATCGTGAGATTTCGGCCAAGAGCCTCATCGTCAACAGCAACCTGCACTATATGGACAAGAACCGCAAGAAGCTTGCCAAGCAGTATAGCACCTTTGAGGACTTCAACGCCAACTTTGAGATGCCCGACGATGTGATAGAAAAGCTTTTCGAGGAAGCCAAGAAGCAGAAGGTAAGCCCCAAGGATGACGAGGAACGCATCGCCACCATTCCCCAGGTAAAGCGTACATTGAAAGCGCTTGTCGCCCGCGACATCTGGGACATGTCGGAATACTTCCAGATAATCTATGCCGACAACGAGATGGTGAAGAAGGCTGTAGAACTGCTGCAATGACGATTACCTTTAATGTTCAAAACACGGAGATGCCATCCATTGACCAACCTAAGGTGGTAAGATGGATAGAGCGTGTGGCTGCCACCTTTGGACTGAGGGTAGGCGACATCAACTATATCTTTGTGGACGATGAACGCATCCTTGAACTCAACAGGGAGTTCGTAGGACACGACTACTATACCGACCACATAGGATTTGACTATAGTGAGGGGAGCCGTATAGCTGGTGACATCTACATCTCGCTGGACACCGTACAAACCAATGCAGAGAAGTTCAATGCCACCTATGACCGAGAACTGCATCGTGTCATCATACACGGCATCCTTCACCTTTGTGGCATTAAGGACAAAGAACCCGGTGAAAGGGAGGAAATGGAAGCAGAAGAAAACAAGGCACTTGAGATATTAGACGAATGAGGGGATATCTGTGAAACCATGCAATCCACAAAACAATCAGGAAAACAGGGAAAAACCAGAAAAACTTGCACCTTGAAATCAACATAATACTCATGACCCTTAAAATAAATTTAAAACAACACGTTAATACATGGAAAAACAACTTCTATTAGGTGACGAAGCCGTAGCATTGGGTGCTATTCACACCGGATTAAGCGGTGTGTATGCTTATCCCGGTACCCCTTCGACCGAAATCACAGAATTTATTCAGACCAACAAGGAAGCCATAGCAAAAGGCATCCGCAGTCGATGGTGTACCAATGAGAAGACAGCCATGGAGGCTGCACTCGGCATGAGCTATGCTGGCAAACGAGCTTTAGTGTGCATGAAGCATGTAGGCATGAACGTATGTGCCGACGCTTTTGTAAACAGCGCCATTACGGGTGTCAACGGTGGTCTTGTAGTGCTGGCTGCCGACGACCCTTCCATGCACAGCAGCCAAAACGAGCAGGATAGCCGTTTCTATGGCAAGTTTGCGCTCATACCCATCTTCGAACCCAGCAACCAACAGGAGTGCTACGATGTGATGAAGAATGCCTTCGAACTGAGCGAAACCATCAAGGAACCCGTGCTCTTGCGCATCGTGACCCGTTTGGCTCACAGTCGCGCAGCCGTGGAAATCAGCGAAGCCAAAGAGCAGAATCCCTTGTCTGCCTCTACTGACCAATGGGTACTGCTCCCAGGCATTGCCCGTAAAAAGTATGCTGCCCTGCTTGAAAAGCAACCCTTGATGGAGAAGGCCGCAGAGCAATCCATATTAAACAAGGTGGAAAAGGGAGGTGATGGCAAACTAGGCATCATTGCTTGTGGCATTGCCTATAACTACGTGAAGGAAGCCATTGGCAACAAGGGCAACATCCTGAAGGTATCACAATATCCCCTTCCTGTCAAGCAAATTCAGCAGATGGCAGCCGAAAACGATGCCGTAATCGTCATTGAGGACGGTCAGCCTGTGGTAGAGCAAGACGTAAAGGCATTGCTGGGCACAGGCTATCCCGTAAAGGGTCGTCTCACAGGCGATTTGCCACGTACTGGCGAACTGAATCCCGACAACGTAGCCGCAGCATTGGGAAAGAACAATGATGTACACTTTGCTCCTGCTACCCATCTGGCAGGACGTCCTCCACAACTCTGTCAGGGATGCGGACACCGTGATGTATATGGAGCTTTGCGCGAAATCATTGACGAATATCCCGATGCCCGCGTGTTTGGTGACATCGGATGCTATACGCTGGGAGCCTTACCTCCCTTCAAAGCCTTGAGCAGTTGTGTGGACATGGGTGCAAGCATCACCATGGCAAAGGGAGCTGCAGATGCTGGTTTACGTCCTGCCATCGCAGTCATTGGCGACTCTACGTTTACACATAGTGGAATGACTGGCTTGCTGGATGCCATCAATGACAACAGTCCCATCACCGTAATTATCAGTGACAATCTTACCACAGGTATGACTGGCGGACAGGACTCGGCAGGACTCAATAAGTATGAAGCCATCTGTCTGGGTTTAGGTATAGACCCTGCACACCTACACGTGGTGACTCCCTTGCCCAAGAACATTCCTGCCATCGCCCAAACTATACGCGATGAGATTGCCTACGAGGGTGTGAGCGTCATCATCCCCCGTCGTGAATGTATTCAGACATTTGCCCGACACGCAAGAGAAAACAAAAACAACAAGTAAAAATCCTTATCACCTTTTCACCCCACAAAAGCCAAAGGCAAGTTCCTTTTTGGCCAAGGGAAGAAAGGAGGAAATGACATGAAAAAAGACATTATTCTTTGCGGTGTAGGCGGACAAGGCATCCTCTCTATCGCAACCATCATAGGACAAGCAGCCACAGAAGCGGGCATCTACCTCAAACAAGCCGAGGTGCATGGCATGAGCCAGCGCGGTGGCGATGTGCAGTCGAACCTACGACTCAGTACCGACCCCATTTGGAGCGACCTCATTCCACAAGCAGGTACTGATGTCATCATATCAATGGAACCCATGGAATGCCTGCGCTATCTGGCATACCTTTCACCCAAGGGTACAGTAGTGAGCAACAGCGTGCCTTTCATCAACATCCCCAATTATCCTGATGAGAAAGCCATGCAAGCCGAGCTCGACGCGCTGCCCAGCGTGGTGAAACTCGACATTGATGCCGTGGCAAAGGATTGCGGCAATGCCCGTGGTGCCAACATGGTGCTGCTGGGCATGGCGGCCCCCTATATCGAGATTCTTACCGTAGAACAGCTTCGTCAAGCCATTGCCGTTGTCTTTGCACGCAAGGGCGAGGCTGTGGTGGAGGCCAATCTAAAAGCCTTCGACCAAGGTGTGGAATCAGCCCGAAAAGTAAACCTTTAGCCTGGAATTATGAAAATATTCAGCGAAGAATTAGTCAGAGAGGCAGCAAGTGTCAATCACGTAGCCGACCTCAGTCACGCCACCATCGGAGAGACGCTCCTGGTAGCCCAATACCTGGAACAGAAAACCGGCATTCCCTTTATCCGCATGGACCAGGGCAGCCCCGGTCTGCCTATCAACCAATATGGTGTGGAAGCCGAGAAGCGAGCTCTCGACAGCGGCATAGGCAGCCAGTATCCTGCTGCCGCAGGCATCAAGGAGTTGAAGGAAGCTGCCAGCGAGTTTGTCAAGGCTTTTATCAACGTGAACATCTCACCCCGTGCCTGCCTGCCTACGGTAGGTAGTGTGGCAGGGTCGTTTGGCAGCTTCATCGCCTGCTGTCAACGCAAGTCATACCCTGAGATGGGCAAGGTTCTCTTTATCGACCCAGGATTTCCCATTCAGAAGTCGCAACTGCGCATTCTAGGCATCGAATGGAAGGAGTTCGACATCTATTCCTACCGCGGACAGGCTTTGCGAGACAAACTCGAAGAGGAACTGTGCGAGGGAGATGTGGCTGCCATCGTCTATTCCAACCCCAACAACCCCGCCTGGATATCATTAGAGGAGGAAGAACTGCAAATCATCGGAGAAATGGCTACCAAGTATGACGTCATCGTCATGGAAGACCTTGCCTACTTTGCCATGGACAACCGACACGACCTCTCCCATCCCTATCAGGAACCCTACGTGCGTACGGTGGCACGTTACACCGACAACTACCTGTTGATGCTGAGCAGTTCGAAGATATTCTCGTATGCCGGACAACGCATGGCACTTGTCTGCATCAGCGACCGTCTCTTCGACCGTTACTTTCCCGCCTTCGTAGAACGCTATCATGACAGCGGCGTTTTTGGTCCTACCTTCATTGCCAGCATTCAATACATGATAACCAGTGGCTGCACAGCTACAACCCAATATGGCTATGCCGAGATGCTTCGCCTCAGCTGCGAAGGCAAGATCAATTTCATCGAGGATACAAAAGAGTACGCCATACGTGCCAAGAAGATGAAAGAAATCTTCCTGAGAAACGGTTTCACGATTACTTATCCAAAGGATGTAACCGAGGAGATTGGCGACGGCTTCTTCTTCTCGCTCTCCTACCCCGGCATGACGGGTGGTGAACTGGCTTCCGAACTCATACACTATGGTGTGAGCAGTATCAACCTCGACACTACCGGCTCGCTGCAACCTGGCGTGCGTGCCTGTACCAGTCGCATGCGCGATGAACTCTACGAAGTGCTTGAGGAGAGAATGAGGCAATTTGATGCTGACCACAAAAACGGCTCTTCGTTAGTTTAGTTGATTTTATTGCTAACGCAAGAAATCTTAAGTGGAAATTTCCTCAATAGATTTCCTCAATGGATTTCTAGCCAAAGGCTATAAAAGTTTCAGCCAAATTGACGAAGAACCACAAAAACAAGAATCTATAGAAAAATATTCACTAACAACTTTTAAAAAGCCCCTACGGACAAAGTCCCTGCATGCAACCCCAAAAAGCATTAAGAGAGCACTTCCGTCCTAATCGCCCGACAGGAGATAGGGGGCACTCATTATTACTACCATGATTCATAATCCACAAATGGAGTGCATGTCAAGAGAAGACATGCGAAAGCTGCAAAGCGAGAGACTTATCAAAACCGTTAAGCGTTGCTATGAGAACGTTCCCTTCTACCGTCGCAAGATGGACGAGGCAGGCGTGAGTCCTGACGACATCAAGTCGATTGACGACATCTGCAAGCTGCCCTTCACCACGAAGCAGGACTTGCGCGATGAGTATCCCTTCGGACTTGAAGCAGTCCCCCACTCTGAGGTTCGTCGCATCCACGCCTCATCAGGCACAACAGGAAAGCCCGTGGTTGACACCTACACCGAGAACGACCTGAAGATGTGGGCTGAGGGTGTGGCACGCGTAATGGCTGTGGCCGACGTAGGTCCCGGCGACACCGTACAGGTAAGCTATGGCTACGGACTCTTTACTGGTGGCCTGGGTGCCCATGATGGTGCTGCCATGCGTGGAGCCATTCAGCTGCCCACCTCTGCCGGAAACACCGAGAAGCAGATCATGCTTATGCAAGACTTCCGCACCAACGTTCTTTGCTGTACTCCCAGCTATGCCATGCACCTGGCCGAGAGCATTGCCAACAGCCGCAATGTGTCGGTTAGGCTGATGAAGCTGCGCGCTGGCTTCTTCGGTGCAGAGCCTTGGACGAACGGCATGCGAAAGGAGCTGGAGACAAAACTGCAGATCAAGGCTTACGACATCTATGGCCTTACAGAGATGTGCGGACCGGGTGTAGGCGGCGAATGCGAGTGCCAGGATGGTACCCATCTCTGGGAGGACATGTTCTATCCCGAAATCGTTAACCCCGAAACACTTGAGCCGGTGGCTCCCGGTGAGTTTGGCGAACTCGTCTTCACCTCGCTTTGCAAGGAGGCAATGCCCATACTGCGCTACCGCACACGCGACCTTACGCGTCTCAACTATGAGCCCTGCAAGTGTGGTCGAACAGCCGTTCGCATGGACCGCATCTTAGGCCGTTCCGACGACATGATGATCATACGTGGCGTCAACGTGTTCCCCTCGCAGATCGAGACTGTGCTGACCGAGTTCCCTGCCTTCCAGCCTTACTATTTCATTACCGTTGACCGCATCAACAACGAAGATACCTTCGACCTCGACGTAGAGCTCAAGCCCGAGTTCTTCGCCTCTGATCCAGCCGACCAGATGAAGTACATCAAGCCTCTCTTCGACCGCATCGTAAGCCTGATTGGCATTAAGCCCAACATTCACATCAAGCCTCCCTTCGGCATTGAGCGCAGCACGGGCAAGGCCAAGCACGTCAACGACAAGCGTGTCTTCAAGAACTAGTTCATAGTTCATAGTTATGAGTTCATAGTTACGAGTTCATAGTTGACTTCGTCGAGCCCTTCGGCCTTTATGGTAAACTATGCACTATGCACTATGAATTCGTCATCCACTCTTATTTCTTTTTCTCATTAAAGTGACAACACTAATCGACAAACTGAACCAAGGCGACCGCTTTGCCAGCGGCATTGGTGCACAACTGACGGAGATCCGCGAGGGCTATGCCCGCGCGGAACTCACCGTCGAGGAGCGCCACCTCAACGGTGCCGGCGTATGTCAGGGCGGTGTGATGTACACACTGGCCGACCTGGCCTTTGCTGCCGTGGCCAACAGTCGGGGCATCCTTACCCTGGGCATCTCCAATACCATCACCATGTTGAAATCCGCACAACAGGGCGATACTCTCATAGCAGAGTGTACCGAGGTGCTCAACCACCACCGCCTGCCTTATTGCGACATTCGCATTACCAACCAAAATGGTGACATCATTGCCACAATGACGGGACTTGCCTACCGCATGAAGCGTGACTTCCCCTTCGACAGTTTAATGTGAACCCAAGTTTAAATCTCACTTAATAATGAACATTTCACTTTTCCAACGCAACATTGAGTGGGCACAGCCCTCATCAAACCGCCAGCGTGCCGTGGAAGCATTACTCTCGGCACCCCAGAGCGACGTGTATGTACTGCCAGAGATGTGGAGCACGGGGTTTGTAACCTCACCCGGTGACTATGACGTAGCAGATGGAGCATCAGACACTCCTATCGAGGATGAGCACGGAAACACCCTTCAGTGGATGCAGAGCATGGCAAGACGCCTTGATGCTGCCATAGCGGGCAGCATCGCCATCAAGACTCAAGACGGCTCTTACCGCAACCGCTTCTACTTCGTTACCCCTGACAGCGTGAGCTTCTATGACAAGCGCCATCTCTTTACCTACGGTGGCGAGCATCTGCGCTACACGCCCGGACAAGAGAAAGTTATCGTGAAATGGCGTGGTGTACGCTTCCTTTTGCAGGTGTGCTACGACCTGCGCTTTCCCATCTTCTCACGCAACGCCGACTCTGAAGAGCAGACCTACGACTGCATCTTGTATGTGGCTTCGTGGCCTAAACCACGTGTCGAGGCATGGCGCACCCTCTTGCTGGCTCGTGCCATCGAGAACCAATGCTACGTGTGTGGCGTGAACCGCGTAGGCAACGATCCATATTGCCACTATTGCGGTGGTACGGCTTTTATCGACCCCTATGGAGTCAGACAAGCCGAGGTGCCCATGAACGAAGAGGGCATTCTCACATGCCAGCTCAACATGGAGTCCTTGCAAGCATTTAGAGCCAAATTCCCAGTATTGAAGGATAGGGATTGAATGCATTGCCGAACACTCACCATTTACTTTTTCGTCAAAAAGAAACACAAGTGCACAAACGACCTGTACCCTTGTGTTTTCTCAAACTGGTACTTCTTCACGACATCACAAGGCGGCAATCTCTTCCTCGCTCAAACCAGTAGCCTCAGAAATCATCTGCGCAGTCATTCCCATCTGTTTCAACTTGAGAGCAGTAGAGAGAATGTTTTCTGCAAAATTAGATGATTTCCGTGATATTTCCAAACAAAACACAAAAAAAGACACTTACACACCATACATGACAGGCACGCAACCCATACTGTTTGCCTTCTCTTCGCCTACGTTAGGTGTTTATAGGAAGGAAGTGAAGGGGCAAATGTAAGAAATCCTGCCTCTCATTTACCTGTAGCAAGAGTTTCATTGTCAGTTCAAGACAAGTGTGCCCACACAAGGGCACATGGTATTTGTACAAAAGTAGATATTTTCTCAAAGCATCAAAGACTATACTCAAAAAAGTGCACAAATGCCATACCATCCTTACGCTTACTATTCACGATTTTCCCAAATGGGGACAATCATCCTATAATAAGCATGCCTGTCAGATAAACTATCAAAACGCTCCAATTAAGCCATCCAAATGTTACTTCCATAAAACTTATTATTCTGCCAGATTCATCAATTAGGTTTCAAAACTTCACGCCAACAGACAGACTGAATCCATTCTGCAACATGTCATCATCCAAGAAACGCTTATCAGCAAATACAATCGACCATGTATTAGGATTACGGATGTATTCCAGATCGAAGAGCAGAGAGAATTTCTTCATGGGATATTCCACACCTGCACTTACATAACATCCAATATGAAAATCCACGTCAAATGTTCCACTACTCGTAGTATAGTGATTCGTGTACTCTTGTCCACGATAGTAGTAAGCACCATACGTGTAATCAAAGTTATGTGAACCCATTCGCCATAAGACACCCGCCTTGGCATTCATCTTCACCGCTCCGCATTGAAATTGATAGCCTGGGCCAACCAGAATGTCCCATTGATTAAAATCCAGACTTGCCAGCTTATAGCCATTCAGGCTTACACCAGGTTCTCCCACAAACAGTTTATTTACATCTCGCGAAGCTTTTCCATGTTCATACGAAACTCCGATTGTACCTATCAAACCCCTGAACACACGATTGAAATGGAAATCTGCACCAACAGAAAAACGTGGAGAACATCCTGTTATCTTATCATCATCCCACAACTTATACTGGGTCACCTTTGCCCCTACTTTCACCCAAGGATGCACCATACGGTCTTCTACTGGCGTTTTCTTCTTGCGATACTCAAACACCTCACAATACCCATCTGGACAAACCTCATCTACATAGGCCATGACAGCAGCCTTGGTATTATCGCGGTTTTTGTTCTTCTTAAAGATAATATTCTTGGCATTGGTGCTCTTGTCAAGTAGATGCAACACACCATCCATCTCTTCATGCAGCTCCCTGGCTTTGATGGTTTTATTGGCCTTCTCCATCGAGAATTTTGCCATATTTCCCTCTTCGTCTTCTAACAGCATCTCATCACCACCCACCTGATAGAGATTCATGCTTCCGCGAATAACATGCTCTACAAAGACTATCTCGCTACCACCTTCGTCCGTATCGACCTTCTTGCTCACATAGTAAATACCATTATTCGTGAAACGGTAGCTATAGATTTCTCCGGGGAGATAGGTCTTGAACGAATCTGCGCCCTTCTGTTTGAATACGCATCGCTTCATATTCATGCTAGGCATACGGAAATCGATTTCACCATACAGCGTATCGCCTTGCAACGTTACCACATAGCCCTCGCGAATATTCTTTTGAGCCGAGAGCTGAAAAGGTAAGAGAATCATAAAAAACATAAATGTACATTGCATCACTCTCAATGACTTCATCACTTTCATGGAATTTAATCTTAATTTACTTATTGTTAGCTATTAATGTTAAGGCATACATACGAAGAGTGTAGCTCCTACCCTCTCAAACGCTGCTCCTTTCCACAGAACCGG
>JAZLKL010000117.1:0-14369 GCA_045597585.1 Bacteroidaceae bacterium
GGAGTCTCTCAACTCAAAAATGAAGGGATTCCGCTCTGAGCTAAGAGGCGTGCGTGACTTACCCTTCTATCTCTACCGTTGCACTCTGATATTTGGGTAGTCAGTGCTGTGGATTGCCACGGAAAATATCTACTGAGCCGAAATCTTCACTAAAACTGCTATTTTTGATTGGGGAGTACAAAATCAAAGCCAAACTAGCCTTTTTCAATAGAGAAATTTGCATAGTGGGAAAAGCCTTTTTCGTTTTTACAATTTTCTCATGTCTCCTATCAAGAACCCCGTTAACCGTGATTACTGCATAATGCTGGCGTAGTTCATTATGTTCGAATGCAAAGTAGATTTTTTTTTAAAGTATTAAAGACTTTACTCAAAACAGTGCACAAATGGTCTCTTTACTTTTACTATTTGTCAATTATTCTGCCTTTATGTGGTTTTGGTGGTGCTTCCCTTTAGGGATACTTCAGCCATCCTTCGGCTTGCACTCGGGTTGAACACGGTTTGCTTACGTCTGGCTTACGTGTTTTTACGTAAGCCAAACGTAAGCCAATTGTGCGCTGATAGGGTGCTGGTAAGAGGAAAATAGAAGGGAAAACGTAGGGAAACCACTATATTTTCCTATCTGCAAAGATACGAATTATTTCTTCGTTTTGCAAATATTTTCATAAAAAAATTAGTGCTTGGTAAGGACCAGAGTCTCTTTGTTGGTAAAGGGTACTTGGTTTTTCTAATCATGATGCTTAGCTATGCAAAACATGATACTTGGCCTTTCTAAACATCATACTTGTCTAAGCAAAACATGATACTTGGCTTGTGAAAACTATATGTTTACGTACTCCAAGTATCATGTTTCTCTTTATTTTTTGTGGAAGTGCCCTAACATGCGGTGGGCAAAGTCCTTGGCTCCCTTGGCAAAGAAATAGTAGATGGTGCCACTTGCCACCAAATAGATGACTACGCTGCAGGCAGAGAAACCCATCCATTGCCAGATGCTTTCGGCAGGACGGAAGGGTAGGAGTGTACACAGGTATGATACACCAACGACAACTCCGACGGTAAGGGTGTAGAGGGGAATGGCGCCTTGCCAATAGGCTGAAACGGGATGCTTGAGGCCTTGACTGAAGAGGAAGTAGGGCTTCCACAGCATGGAGATGCACGACATACTGATAATCTTGCCCAGCAGAATGCCCACTATGCCCAGGAAGTGGCCGGCCACGAGGATGATGCTGATGTTGAGCGCAAGTTCTGTCCATGCTGCCCAGGTGTCGGAATACAAGCCATAGGCATAGTTGTACATGTCAACCACTCGCTTGGTGTTCTCGATGTAGAAGTAGGTGACGAGCAATACGAGGATGAGGCGGTCGATGACATACTGCGGACCTAACCAGATGCTGATGAATGGCTCTATCAGGGTGAGGATGGCAAAGGCCAGGAAACCGGAGGCAAAGTGACGCAGACTCATCATCTCCCAAAAGACGCTGAGCAACTTCTTCTTGTCACCCTCTGCCACGAGGTTGCCTATGCTGGCACTCACGCTGTTGAGGGCCGTGTTGAAGAGTACCGCCACCTTGCCAATGATCATGGTGTAGTTGCTGTAGTAAGCCACCATCTTCAGCGAGACGAAGATGAAGATGAAGAGTTCGTCGCTACGTCCAAGGAGAAAGTCCTTGATCTTGTGGACGAAAATCTGCTTGACATTCTTGATGACTTCAGGATATTTCTTGAGCAAAGCCTTTCCCTTACTCTTGTCCGTTTTGAGCCATGGGTATTCCTTGTTGATCTTGATGTTGAGAACGATGCAGGCAAGCAGTCCGAAGAGGAACTCGGTGATGGTCCACAAGTATATGTTTTTCAAGTAGTAGGTTAAGAGTATCTGCAGACCGATCTTGATGAGCGTGGCTGTCTGCATGTAGATACTGATGAGATATTCCTTCTGGTCGGCTGTGAGCAGTATCTGCCTGTAGTTGATGAAATAGCCGATGAGTGAGCTGCCCATGAACGAATAGTAGGCGAAATAGACAAAGCCCAGACTTAGTTCGGTGTCTGTAAAGACAAAGGGGAAAGCAATACTGACCAGGGTGCCTGCCCCCAGTACAAATAGTCCCACCATGCGATAGAGGTAGCCCATGAGACACATAATCTCTTGTGTCTTAGCCCGGTCGCCCTCCTGAAGAGGCTTGTAAAGGAAGAAGCAGATGCAACTGCTCAGACCCAGCTCGGCAAGGTTAAGATAGCCCAGGATGCTGCCCAGCGTGCCGGTGAGTCCGATGAACTCATCGCCAAGGCAGTCGAGGAATACCTTGCGGGTGAAAAAGGAGAAGAACAATGACAGAAAGTAAAACAGTACGTTTACTTTCGCGTTCAAAATACTTTTAGATGCTCTTCCTGACATATTTGCTTGGGTATTTTTCTGTTTTTTTTAACCATGAGACCATATCTGTTTTCAGATGGTCGGACTGATTGCGTGATGTGGAGATGAACCGCCTAATTCTTCAGCAAGAACCTTGTCCAATTCTTAGCACTTACAAATGTAGTGTATTTTTTTCGTATCATGACCCATGTAAGCGATATTTTTACTTTAAATGGTAAAACCTGTGCAGTATGGAACACTTTGTCGAGGGTATAGCGTGCAAACTTGCGAATCAGAGCACGATGCTCAGGGTGTTCCTCACGGCTCCATCTTATCAGTTCGCCCACGACGGTAAGATAGCAATCCACGTTTCGGCGTGCATATTTGTGCGTCATCGTACTGTGAGCCCTGACGCGGTGCTTCACAAAGCTCTGCTTCACACACCCTATGCTTTCAGACTGTAGGGTGAGCAAGGCCGTAAAGAGTTCGTCTTCGTGAATGATACCAGGATAGAAACCGAGGTTGAGCTTCCTGACATGGTCGTGACGGACAAACAAGAGCCAGGGCACAGCCCGGTGTGTGTAGTTGTCGAGTAGCGAGTGCATCAACTCCTTGCCCACATAGACCTTGTCCTCCTCGTAGATGCCGGTTCGTTCATAACCCCATACCAGATTGGGAGTGCCCTCCTCACAGAAGACCTCTCCGTCAAAGAACACGAAATCATAGTGGTGCTTCTCCATCTGTGCCAAGCAGCACGCAAAGCAACCGGGTTTCAGCACGTCGTCGCTGTCCATGAAGTAGAGGTAGCGACCCGTGGCATGCTGCATAGCCAGGTTGCGCGCCACGCTCTGTCCCTGGTTGGATTGCGAAAGGACTTGTATGCGAGGGTCCTTCGCAGCCATCGTCTCAAGGATGTGAAGGCTGTCGTCGGTAGAACCATCGTTGACACAGATCACCTCCATGTCGGCAATGCCTTGTTGCAAGACACTCTCAATGGCTTCCTGCAGGTACTTACCCGTGTTGAAGACAGGTACTATGACGCTAATCTCTTTCATCTTGCATTCTGCTTGTAAATGTCCATCACGGTGTCTGCCACACGCTGGGCGTTGAAGCGGCGTTCTACCATAGCGTGCGCCTTCTCTCCATGTGCCGTCCTCGTCTCGGGGGAGTTGAAGTATCTCAGGAAAGCGTCAGCATTGGCCTCCGGATTGTTGAAAGGTACGATTGTGCCATTCACTTGGTCTTCAATTAGTTCCTTGGTGCCATCGGTAGGCGTAACAACCACAGGCTTCTTCATGGCCAATGCTTCAAGCAAGGCAATGCTCAGTCCTTCCCACAGGCTGGGTAGGCAATATACGTCAATGGCATGCAGAACGGCAGGCACGTCGGTACGGAAAGGCGAGGTAATGAGGTAATCCTGCATCTTGTGTTCCTGTATGTAGGCTTCGGTTTCTGTCTGCATGTCACCTTCGCCCACCAGCAGTCCCTTGATGCGTGGTTCCTTGGCGTGTGCTATCTCCACGGCTTTGAGGAAGTCGATGGGGGCTTTCTGCAGGGTGATGCGACAAATCTCGGCCACGATGAAGTCATCGGGACCGAAACCCAGTTCACCTCGCAGGTCGCTATAACTGGCTTCGGCATCGAAGCGTTGCAGGTTGATGCCGTTCTCGATGACGGTGCAGTTCTTTAGGCCGAAAGTCTTCTCGCCAGTCTGCCGGTTGCTTTCCGATACGCAGATCACGCGTTTGGCGTAGTGGCATATCAGTTTCTCGCTCCATCCACGCAGTTTGCGGATTATCCATGACTGGTCTTGATGGAAGCTCCAACCATGAACCGTGTAGATGAGGGGAACGTGCAACTTGCGCGCGGCTTGCAGCATATTGGATGCAGCTCTGCTGCCGTGGGCATGGATGATGTCTATGTGCTCATCCTGCACCACCTTGCAGATCTGTTGCATGGCTTTGCCGTCAAAGGCCTTCTGCGTCTCTATCACGTAGCATTGGATGCCTTGCTTGCGCAGGGTGTCTATCATGTGTCCTCCCGTGAATGCCATGGCGATGGGGGTGACTTGCGTCTTGTCGAGACATTGTATGAGATCGAGTACATGCGACTCGCCTCCTCCTATCTGACCTTGCCTGATAACCTCAAGCACCCGGATGGGACAGCTGCCTGACGAATTCTTAGTTTGGATATCTGCCATAGATTATAGTATGTAGTTCAAAGTTGTTTTGTCTCAATGACGAGGACTTGACGTGTGTGGTCCGTTACGCGGTAAAGGTTGGATGCTCTTCTTCCGATGACCCACAGAATATGATCCTCTGCATCAGTAAGCACGTATTGGTCGTCCTTCTCGAAACGGTTCAGCTTCAGGCCGGTCAATAGGTCGCTGACCAGTTTGGTGCCTTGCATGCCAAAGGGGGTGAAGCGATCGCCTACCTTCGTCTTTCGTATGGAGAGAGGCAACTTTACCTTCTCGTTGTCAAGGTAGAGACATCCCTGTTGCATCTTAGTCAGTTGACTGCGCTCCAGGACGGTAGTCGTGAGGGTGGGTGGAGCGACCTCCTCGTGCTTGGCTCTAAGGATGTATTGATCGTGGTCTTTCAGCAGTCGGTGGGTGGCAGACTCAATGATGCGTCCCGTCCTGCCTTCCCAGATGTTGTCTTCCTGTGTGGCGTTGAATCCACAGCCCGACAGCGCCTCATGCAGTTCCGTCTTAAACTTGAACGTCATCGTTGTGGACTTCTGTTGGCAAAGGCCTCTTTCGTAGATGGATAGCGTCTCTTGCATGTGCTCTGCAGTCTTGGCAAGGTTGTGTATGGCTTGCGGATTAAGCTGCTGTAGCAAGGGAAGCACATCCAGACGGATGCGATTGCGCAGGGCATCGCGTTCAAAGTTTGTGCTGTCGTCCACCCAGTCTTGTTGGATAGCATGCAGGTAGGCTTCGACGTCCTCCTTGGTGGCATCGAGCAGGGGACGGATGATGTGCCCGTTCTGGTAATGCATTCCAGTCAATCCTCGTATGCCTGTTCCTCGTATCAAGTTAAGCAACAACGTCTCGGCTTGATCTTTCTGGTGATGTGCCACACAGATGGCATGGGCATTTCGTTGCTGCCACATCTCTTCGAACCATGCGTAACGCAGTTCACGGGCAGCCATCTCAAGGCTCACCTTTTTCTTCCTGGCATAGCCTTGCGTGTCGAAGTGCCGGATGAAGAGGGGGATGTCTCTTTCATGGCAAAGTGCGGTGACGAACTTCTCATCGCGATCTGACTCTTCGCCTCGCAGGTGGAAGTTGCAATGAAGAGCCTCTGTGGGGTATCCTAAGTCATGCATTACCCTGAGCAGAGCCACAGAGTCGGCTCCACCACTCAGTGCCACCAAGACTTTGTCGTGTGCCGACAAGAGTGTGTGCTTTCTGATGGTTTTTTCTACTGTTCTGGGTAATGTACTCTTCATGAATTACTAATAGCAAATCTGCTTCCATTCTTTCGAACGAAAGCAGATTTGATTATAGGACTTTGCAGACATATTGCTGCAATAGTTATTACTTCCAGAAAGGTTTGTTAGCATCCTTCACCCACTCCTTGAAGGCAGGATACTTCTCCTCGATCTGCTGTCTCTCCTCAGTCCAGTCAACGGTTACAGGAACAGCAATCTTGTAGGGAACCTTACCAGTGGGAGCCTGGAGGGTGTAGGTGATAGCGTCCTTCACAACCTTAATCTCAACATCGTTGGGATTTGCACTCTTGGGAGTGAAGCGCCACTGTACGGCAGGTCTCTCTGCACCAGCACCGGTGTTGACCATTGTGCCGGTATCTACGCCGAACATCTCGTGAACCTCCTTGCCATCAACATACAAGGGGATGGTACCACCAGCAGCACGGAGGGTAATTACACCGAAGTCGTTGCCATGCCAGTATTCGTTGTAGTTAATATAAACATCGAACACAACATCGTTGAAGTCGAAGTCGTCAGTTGTACCAAGGTCCTCACACATGATGCGCTTAGCATTGCCATACTGTCCGGGGACAATCTTTACAATCCAGTCGGTGTAAATGTAGTCACGCTCAACCTGCATGTTCTTCTCTACGCCATTAGCATAGAAGTCGAAACCTACATAGTAACCCACGCCGATGCCGGGTACGTCGATAGCCAGGCAGAGGTACTCATAGTGGTTCTTGCTGTCGCGGCTGTTGTGATAGCCAAACTTCTTGGTGCTGCCATCCATTACATACATGCTACCATCGTTGGTAAGGTTGGTGGTACTGTTGAAGTTATAACCATGATCCTCGTCAAGGATGATGTAGTCCATCTGGTCACCACCAATGACATCCTGGTTGTAGCCGTCCTTGTAAGCCTCGGTACCCTTCCATACATGCTGTACGAAATAGTCGGTATAGTTCAAGTCGATTGAATGAATGTTCGACTCGATATTCTTAAAGTAATTGTAAACGTAGTCAGCCTCGAACTGAGTGATAGCCTTGGGCACATTAAGCTTGTAGATGCTCTCCCACTCGTTTGAGTTGGGGAATGAAGCTCTGGTCTCCTGAGTCTCAATACAGGGAATGTTGTCAAAAATACAGGGAATGTTGTCAAAACCCCAGTTCTGATTTGCACCTACCTCACCGTATCGCTGGGTAAAAGCTACGTCAAACTGTGACTTCTTCAATTCTGCCTCATAGTTGGGGTCGAACTTGTAGTCGTCATTGTTACATGAAGTGAAGGTCAAACCTAATGTTGCTGCTCCGCAAGCTGCAAATAATTTCAGTTTCTTCATTGTCTTTAAAATTTGTTATCCAAAAAGGGTTAATAAATCTCTGTTGTATTCCTCTGTATCAGTCAACTTTTCTCGATGATAGAGGTAAGTAGACTGAAATAGAAACTCATTTTGTATCATCTTTACGATGAGTTACTCATGAAATCCGCTGCAAATTTAGATATTTTTATTTTAATTTGCGAAACTTACATAAGTTTTTTTACGAATTGTGTGCTTTTTGGAATGAAGATATTGCAAAACAGACAAAAAGCGGCAAAATTTACTTGATTTTGTCGAGTACCGACTGAGCCATGGTGTCACCCAGTTCCTTGGCTTTCTCCAGTGCCTTTTTGGCTTCGGCCTTCTTGCCCTTCTCGTTAAGGCAAATGCCCAGAATGCGATAGGGGTCGGGGAATTTCTCGTCAAGACGGATGGCCTCGTTGGCTGCTATAATGGCTTGGTCTATTTCACCTATTCTGTAATTCACTACTGCCTCCTCTGCGCGAAGTAATGCATCTCGGGGTTGCAGTCTTACCGCATTCTCAATATCTGTGAGTGCAGCTGCAAACATGCGGCATTGCATCTCAAGTTGCTCGCGCTCGTAGTAGAAAGCCGCATCGTTGATGCGTCCGGAGAGAATGTGCTCGTATTCGTTCATGTCGCTCACAGCCTCGCGATTACGATTGAGTGATGCCAGTGTCTTGGCACGCAGGTAGAGGGCTGTGGTGGCTTCTTTGGGATAGGGCTTGGCGTAGCAGTTGACGGCACTATCCTGCATGGCAAGAATCTCTTCTGCGGGAGCCTTCAGCATCTCCTTGCATTGTGATGCGTAGAGGAAATACTCTGCAGATCGCATGTTGGTGCTGCCCATCTGCACAAACTTCTCGTAGGATGCCTCGTATTGCTTCATGGCGTAAAGGCACATACCCTCCAAGGCTGTGTAAAGAGGTTGAGCATTGCACGTATAGGCTGCTTGGGTCTCTTTCAGCGCATGTTCCAGATTCCATCCCTCTGCGGGGGCTTTCTCTTGCAAACCTGCCTGATAGAGTTGGGTGGCAAATGAATGATGTATCTCATCGTCATGACCTGTGTTCATCTGTAGAGCCTTGGCATAGATCTCTTCTGCCTCCTTGTATTTGTGGTCACTGACAAGTGCTTCGGCCAGCTGAGTATAGCCTATGTGACTGTTAGGGAATTTGGCTACAAAATCATTAAGCATCTGCATGTATGCTGTTTTGTCTTGCCTGTTGGCCAGCAGTATGTACGAGGTGGCCTGTGACTCTTCGGCGGGCAACGCCTTGGCTATGTAGATGTTCTTGAGGTCGTTGTTGTTGATGTCGAGTACATTGATGCTGAGCGAATTGCCATAAGAGGTACTTAGGATGTAAGCAGGCTTGTTGCTGTCGCCAGCAGGCAACTGTACGTGACCGAGTATTTCACCATTGGCATTGAACACAGGACAACCTGCATATCGTGTGTCAATGGGAGTGGACAGACTGTAATAGGTATGCTTCTCGTCGCCAAACTCTTGTACTTGCTTGATGGTGTCGATGAGGCATACAGCTTTTTTGTCGTTACTACAAATGGGCATGATGTACACCAGGTCGTTCTCTTTGGATGCTGTGCTGGCAATGGGCATAGTGTTTGCCTTGGTATTATTGCTTTCCAGTTTGACAACATTGTATAGCGAACTGGCACCCAGGATGTGGGTAATGTCGTATTCCTTGCCTTCGGCATCGACAGCTGTGGCTTTTGTTGCAGATTTCAACAAGTCATATTCTGCGTATGCGGTTCCCGTCTCGTTGATAAAGAATCCCTGTCCTTGGTTCACCGCTCCCTTGTCATCGGTGGTGATGATGGTTAGCTGTATCTTTCTGGCTTTCTTGAACCATTTAGGGTTTTGTGCGAAGGTTGTGGCAAAAAAGCCTATTGTGCAGAATAAGGATAATAATAATTTTATTTTCATTGGAATATGTGAATAATTCAGGTTAAACTTTATTTCTGTGCGTTGAAGATTTTTAATATCAGTTTAATTTACCATGAAAGATTATATTTTTTCAATTGGTAAACCATAGTTGTTCCGGCATCAACTGATTTCCAAAAGCGTTTTGGCATTGCTCAGAGCAGCTTCGGTCAGGGTAGAGCCACTCATCATTTTGGCTATTTCCTCGATACGTTCTTCTACCGAGAGGTGTACGATGTGGCTGTTGGTGGCATCATCGTTGTCTTCCTTATATACCCTATAGTGGTTCTTTCCCATTGCCGCAATCTGGGGTAGGTGAGTGATGCTGATAACCTGTCGTCCGTGCTCTTCACCCATCTCTTTCATAATGAGAGCCATGCGTTCGGCAATGTGTCCACTAACTCCAGTATCGATTTCGTCGAAGATGATGGTAGGCAAACTGGCAGCGCTGCTGATGAGTGCCTTTATGCTCAGCATGACACGGGCAATCTCACCACCACTGGCTACTTGTGAGATGGGTTGTAATGCCCCGTTCTTGTTGGCGCTGAAGAGATAAGTCACCTTGTCTATTCCTGTGGCATCGAAGGTGTCACGTTTCTCAATGTCAACCTTGAATTGTACATTGGCTATTCCGAGAGGTATCAGTTTCTCGCACATTACCTTCTCTACTTCTGTGGCAGCCTTGCTTCTTTGTTTCGACAGTCGTAGTGCCTGCTCCATAGTCTTGCTCTCAAGTTCCTTGAGTTTGGCTTCAAGCTTAAGGATATTGTCCTCGCTATGGTTGATGCCATCAAGCTTCTTCTGCAATTCCTGGGTGAGGGCAATCAGTTCCTCCACACTCTCAACATGGTGCTTGCGCTCAAGTTCGTAGATGAGACTGAGACGTTTTTCCACAAACGCCTGTCGTGCTGGATTGTACTCGATGTCCTCCGCCTCGCCTTCTACCTCATTGGCCACATCCTTGAGCTCGATTCTGCAACTTTCAAGTCGTGATGCCAAATCTGATGCCTCTGGAAAGACGTGCGCAATACCTTCCAGTCGGTTTTGTGCAGTTCTGATGGCTTGTATGACGCTGTCTCCGTCAGCATTCAGTATGTCTTTTGTCTGAAACAATGCAGACTTGATTTCTTCGGCATGCTCTAGTGTCTGTTGCTCTTTTTCCAGTTCTTCATCCTCTCCTTCCTGAAGGTTGGCTTCGGTGAGTTGCTCCAACTGGAATGTAAGGTAGTCCTGTTCCGACTGCAACTTCTCTGTGGCTTCCTTGGCCTCTTCCAATGCTTTCTTGGTGTCTCTGTATGAGGCATACAAATCGGCATACTTCTCTTTGTCGGCCTGATTGTGTGCCAAGAGGTCAAGCACGTTCAGCTGAAAATCCTCCTTGCCGAGCAAGAGGTTCTGATGTTGTGAGTGGATGTCGATAAGATGGTCACCCAATGTCTTCAAAGCATTGACTCCTGCCGGTGTGTCGTTGATGAAGGCTCTGCTCTTCCCGTTGGCAGATAGTTCGCGTCGTATGATGCACTCTGATGGGTCGTATCCAATGTCAATCTCGTCAAAGAGATACTTGAGGTCATAGTTGCTGATGTTGAAGGTAGCTTCTATGATACACTTCTGCGCCCCTTGCCGTATGGCTTTGGTGTCGGCTCTCTGTCCAACCAGCAAGCCAATAGCACCCAGTAAGATAGACTTACCGGCACCCGTCTCACCCGT
Organism: Bacteroidaceae bacterium; assembly: GCA_045597585.1. Classification (GTDB taxonomy): domain Bacteria; phylum Bacteroidota; class Bacteroidia; order Bacteroidales; family Bacteroidaceae; genus Physcousia. The sequence goes on from JAZLKL010000117.1 coordinate 10,777, forward strand.
GATGACCGAGAAACCCTGCTCGATGTTGATGTCGAGTTCTTCGATAAGTGCGTAGTTCTGAATATATAGATGTTGAAGCATGAGTCTATTTTATCTTGTCCCAGTTATTGCTTTGTGAGGGATCTATTCCTATTAATATATTATATATGGTTTCACGCTCCTGGTTGCTTCCCTTCTTGGTGAAGATGTTAACCAGTTCCTCGCGCTTGTATTCAGTGAAGAGTTGAGGCAGCTGACTCATGGTCTTTGCCTCGTGTGCCTCGTTAAGCAGACCGATGGCTTCTGCAATGGCCTCACGTCCGGTGTCACTGTTCTCTGCCATCTGGTCAAGTCCTTCACGATGGTATTTGTAGATGAGCTGGCGAAAAGGCCCCATCGAACCGTCCATCAGATCGTTCAAAAGTGCAAAACGGTTCTTGCTGTCATCAAAAGCTTTCCATCCAGGGTAGCCCAGACTCTCTGCGCTTGTCACTATGTCTTCGGCTGTGTGAAACATCTGTGTGCCACCCAAAGGAGCCATACTGTCCATATCATAGCCTATTATCATATAGGCATAATAGGCCAGCAATGCCACCAGGTTGTTGTCCATACGGTCGGTGCCAGCAAACTCCAGCTGATCTGTGGGCTGGAAGGTAAAGTTGAAACTACCATCCTTTACCGAGTAAGTGGTGGTGGTGTAGCTGCTGTTGAAGACAGGACGGCTGACGGTAAGCAGCATGGAGCACTTCAGTGAGTTGTCAGTATCGCTATAGGAGTTTACAGTGATGGCCATATTACACTTGATGCGCTCCGACTCACGGAAATGCATTCCTGTCCACGCACGTTCGTTGAGGAAGTTCTGCACTTTTTCTTGCAGAGCCTCAAAGACGTCGGTGCGAGTGGTGTTGCCCACTTGCTGATGGTTGATAGAGACCTTGGCCTCTATCTCCTGGGCATAGGCATAGTTGACTCCCATGAGCATCATGAATATGACAAGGAACTTATTTACCACTTATCCTAATCGTTTTACTAATTCGTTAATAATGTCTGTAGCCACCTCCGTCTTGCTCTTCAAGGGAAACTCCTTAATATCATTGGCCGAGATGATGCTTATCTTGTTGGTGTCATGACGGAACCCTGCTCCCTCGTCTCTCAACGAGCTCATCACGATGAAGTCGAGGTTCTTCTTGACAAGTTTCTCTTGTGCATGAGCCTTCTCGTTGTTTGTCTCCAAGGCAAATCCTACCAAAAGCTGTCCTTCTTTCTTCATCTGTCCGATGGCTTTTGCAATGTCCTGGGTAGGTTGAAGGTGCAGCACCAGTTCACCCTCTTTCTCGGCAAGAGCTTCTCTCTTTATCTTGTTGTCGGCCACTTGGGCCGGTGTGAAGTCTGCCACGGCGGCACACAGCACTCCCATTTGGCAATTGGGATAGATGCTGATGGCTGCCTCATACATCTGCTGGGCACTTTCTACGCTGGTAAGGTGTATGTTGGGGTGCTTGGCCTTGATGTTGACCGGACCGCACACTAGTTCCACTTCAGCCCCTCTCTTGGCACATTCCTCAGCCAGAGCAATACCCATCTTCCCACTTGAGTAGTTGCCGATGAAGCGTACGGGGTCGATTTTTTCGTACGTAGGTCCTGCCGTAATCAATACTCTCTGCCCCTTCAGGTCTTTCTCTTCGAAGAAATCGTCAAGTACTTCAATAATCTTTTCCGGCTCTTCCATACGTCCCTTTCCCTCCAGCTTGCTGGCTAGGAATCCTGTTCCGGGTTCAATGATATGGTTTCCGTATGAGATGAGTGTCTGTAGGTTCTTCTGTGTGCTGGGATGGGCATACATGTCGAGGTCCATGGCAGGAGCCACAAAGACAGGAGCCTTCATGCTCAGGTAAGTTGTGATGAGCATGTTGTCGGCAATGCCATTAGCCATCTTGCCTATGGTACTGGCTGTGGCGGGTGCAATCACCATGGCATCTGCCCATAGTCCAAGGTCCACATGACTGTTCCAACTACCATCAGCCCTTGAGAAGAACTCGCTCACTACAGGTTTGTGTGTCAGTGTGCTGAGTGTGAGAGGGGTGATAAACTCTTTCCCAGCAGGTGTAATGACCACCTGCACCTCAGCCCCTTGCTTGATAAGTCCTCTGATGAGCAAGCATGCCTTGTAGGCAGCAATGCTGCCTGTGATTCCAAGAACGATTTTCTTACCTTGAAGCATATTTCAATCTCAACTGGGTGAATACATATTTTGTGTTAAGCGAGAAGTCGGCGCCTTGTACCCAGGCATAGTAGCTGGGGTCTGTGGTGAAAATATCTTTGACCAACTTTCCCTTGTACTTGCCGAAATTGATGACCTCCTCACCCTTCTCGTTGTATATCAAACGTCCTGCAAAGTCCACGTTATTGGTCATCTTGCTGTAATCAGCTAGGAAAGAGACGTCGTTTTTCAGTTCGTTAGGGTATTTCTCAAGCTGAGCCAACAGCACCTCATAGGTGGCACGTGTGTCAGCTAAGGCACTATGTGCGTTTTCGAGATCCTTGCCACAATAGTATTTGTAGGCAGCTATCAATGTGCGGCGTTCCAGTTTATGGTAGATGTTTTGCACATCCACAAATTTACGCTTGCTTAGGTCGAGCAATACGCCTGCTCTCATAAATTCCTCTACCAGCACGGGAATGTCAAAACGGTTGGAGTTAAATCCTGCCAAATCACATCCCTTGAACGTTGTTGCCAAAGTGCCTGCTACCTCCTTAAAGGAAGGACAGTCTTGTACATCTGAGTCGTATATGCCATGGATGGCACTGGATGCCTCGGGAATGTGGATGGTGGGATTGATGCGCATGGAGCGACTCTCCTCATTTCCATTGGGTTCAACTTTGATATAGCATAATTCCACAATGCGGTCTTTGGCAATGTCGAGTCCTGTGGTTTCGAGGTCAAAGAATATAATAGGATTCTTCAGATTCAGTTTCATCGTTATTATAATATTGAACAACGGAAAAAACGGATTCTTTTTCTAAAATCCCAAGTAGAGAGAATTTGCATAGAATATGGTTTCAATATTCGTAAACTATAAACTGGCAGCAAATCCAGGGAAGTAGATTTTCCTTAATGTTTTCCGTTTTTTCCGTTGTGGAGACAGACTTGTTATTAGGATAGAGTCCTAATCCAAATGGTGCAACTACGCTTAGTCGTTCAGCATCATGGGCATGAGCAGCATCAGTACCTCTTCATTCTCTTCCTGTACTGCGGGAACGATGATGCCGGGACGACTGGGGTCTGCCAACTGCAATGTCAGGCTCTCGTAGTCGAGGATGGCTGCGATTTCAAGCATGAACTGACAGCTGAATCCTACGCTGATGGGAGAGTTGTTGTATTCGCAGTACAGATTCTCCTCGGCTGAGGTAGAGTAGTCGTTGTCCTGTCCTGTCAGCTTCATCAGGTTGTTTTCCAGGTGATCCTACATGAGGCCACTGCTCTGGTTGCAGAATACGCTGACGCGCTTCAAGGCACCAATCAAGGCCGAAGGAGCGACGGTGGCCTGATAGGGATTGTTGGTGGGAATTACTGCGTTGTAGTTGGGATAACGCCCCTCGATGAGTCGGAAATA
>JAZLKL010000118.1:0-8083 GCA_045597585.1 Bacteroidaceae bacterium
GGAAGAAATGGAACAGACGCAGGCAAGCTATTCTGCCTCCAGCATTCAAGTGCTCGAAGGACTTGAGGCTGTTCGCAAGCGCCCCGCCATGTACATTGGCGACATCAGCAAGAAAGGTTTGCATCACTTAGTATACGAAACCGTAGATAACTCAATCGACGAGGCACTCGCCGGATATTGTACACAAATTGAGGTTGCCATTGAGGAAGACGGCAGCATCACCGTTCAGGACAACGGCCGAGGCATTCCCGTGGACATTCACGAAAAAGAAGGAGTAAGTGCACTACAGGTGGTAATGACAGTACTCCATGCCGGCGGTAAGTTCAACAAGGACTCGTACAAGGTAAGTGGTGGTTTGCACGGTGTGGGTGTGAGCTGTGTAAACGCGCTTTCCACCAAAATGGTCAGCACGGTATATCGCGACGGTAAGATTTACCAGCAGGAATACTCAAAGGGAAAGCCCATGACAGAGGTAAGCGTCATCGGCGAGACAGACAAGCGTGGTACACGTCAGCAGTTCTGGCCCGATGCATCAATCTTCACCACGGTTTTCTACGAATACGACATACTGGCCAACAGAATGCGAGAACTGGCATACCTAAACGCAGGTATCACCATCGTTCTTACAGACAAGCGCATCGACATCAACGCGCAATCGGGCATAGAAGGAATACGTACAGAGACTTTCCACAGCGAAGGCGGTTTGCGTGACTTCGTTCGCTACATCGACTCTACCCGTACACGCCTCATCAACGATGTCATCTACCTGAACACGGAGAAGCAGAACACTCCCATCGAGGTGGCTATTATGTACAACACAGGCTACAGCGAGAACCTTCACTCATACGTTAACAACATCAACACCATCGAGGGTGGTACACACCTGCAGGGATTCCGCACAGCGTTGACTCGTACCTTGAAGAGCTACGCCGAATCAATGTGCCAAAAGGAGATGGAGAAGTTGGCAAAGAACCACGTAGAGATCAGCGGCGAGGACTTCCGCGAAGGTTTGACTGCAGTCATCAGCGTCAAGGTGGCAGAACCTCAGTTTGAGGGACAGACCAAGACAAAGCTTGGCAACTCAGAGGTGGCCGGTGCCGTGCAGCAAGCTGTAGGTGAGGCACTCAACAACTATCTGGAGGAGCACCCAAGCGAAGCAAAACTCATTGTCGATAAGGTCATCCTGGCAGCAACAGCACGTGTAGCAGCACGCAAAGCACGTGAGCAAGTACAGCGCAAGAACCCCATGACGGGTGGTGGCCTGCCCGGAAAGTTGGCCGACTGTAGCGACAAGGATCCCGCAAACTGCGAGCTTTTCATCGTCGAGGGAGACTCTGCAGGCGGTTCTGCCAAGCAAGGCCGTAGCCGTCAATTCCAGGCCATTTTGCCCATCCGTGGTAAGATCTTCAATGTGGAGCGCGTAATGTGGCACAAGGCATTTGAGCACGAGGAAGTAAACAATATCATCCAGGCATTGGGCGTACGCTTCGGTATTGGCGAAGACAGCAAAGAGGCAAACTACGAAAAGCTGCGTTACTACAAGACCATCATCATGACCGATGCCGATGTCGATGGCTCTCACATCGACACACTCCTCATGACACTCTTCTTCCGCTACATGCCTGAGCTCATTCAGATGGGACGTCTTTATATCGCATCAGCTCCTCTCTACCGATGCACCATCGGCAAGGTGGAGGAATACTGCTACGACGAGCAGCAGCGACTGCAGTTCATCGAGAAATATGCCAACGGCAACGAAAACGCCATCCACACCCAGCGATACAAAGGTTTGGGTGAGATGAACCCCACTCAGCTGTGGGAGACCACTATGGACCCCGAGAAGCGACTGCTTAAGCGTGTCACTATCGAGGATGCAGCAGCAGCCGACTACGTATTCTCGATGCTGATGGGCGAAGATGTGGCACCTCGTCGTGAATTTATTGAGCAGAATGCAACTTTTGCAAACATCGACGCGTAAGCAATAAATGCAAACCACACTAATGCACAATTCATAATCGGCGAAAACCGTCCTTTATGAATTGTGCATTGCTCTATACCAAAGCAAAAATGAAAAAACTATTCCTTTACTTGTACCAGAAATCCACATCTGTCAAAAGCACAGTAAAGGCGCAATTTCTGCGCACGCTCTTCCTGATGCTCTGCACAATGAACGTCATGCAAGTATCTGCGCAACTCACTTTCCTTAATCGATCTACACCCGAAGAGGAAGGACTGCGTTCACGCGACGTGCTGAATTTCGTTGACACACTAATGCGTCAGAAAGACACAGACATGCATGGCATAATGGTGCTGCGTAACGGAAAAGTCATAGCAGAAAAGTACAACGAACCTTTTGGACCTCAGTATAGTCATACACTCTACTCATGTTCCAAAACGTTTACAGCAGTAGGCATAGGCCTTTGCATCCAAGACAGTTTGCTCAAACTAGACGACAAGCTTGTCAATCTTGTTGATTCCACTATGCTTCCCCCCATCATAGGAGATTCACTTGCAGCTATTACCATAGAGAACCTGCTCACCATGCAGTCAGGACTACCCATCGACACAAAAATGCGAACCATCGAGACAGAATGGGTAAAAGCCTATCTTAGTCATCGTATGACTAATCTGCCTGGCAAAAAGTTTGCCTACGACAGCATAGACTCATATCTGTTGGCAGCAGTTGTGCAAAAGGTAACCGGAAAGACACTCTTTGCCTTGTTGCGCGACCGCATCTTCACCCCAATGGGAATTACGCAAGTAGCATGGGAAGAATCACCCGAAGGCATCACCTGTGGCGGATGGGGATTATATCTACAACTGGAATCAATGGCTAAATTCGGCCAGCTTCTGCTGCAAAAAGGCGAATGGAATGGCAACCAACTGGTGTCAAGCGAGTGGGTTGACGAGATGATGAAGCATAGAGCCACCAATACAGGCGGTACAAAATACGGGTATCAGATTTGGATCATGGATCACCCGGGGATGGTCAGATGCGATGGTGCCTACGGACAATTCATCTACATCGTGCCCGACCGTCAGATGGTAGTGGCCATGACTCAATGTATGCGAGGAAACGCCAATCTTGAGCATAAGATGGTATGGAACCTTTCACGCAAGAGTAGCAACAAGCCATTATCTGCAAGTTCCGAACTCAAGATACTGCAAAACGCACGCTATCGTCTCACACCTGTACGTGGAAGAGCCAGCACACCCAAAAGAATCTTCCCCTTCCGTGTACGACTGGGAAGCAACATTCTGAAATGGAAAGAAATAGCCTTTGAGGTTAAAGGTAACCAACATGCTGTTAATCCAATCATGGAAGCAGTCGTCACTACCGAATCGGGCGAGACATTTAACATGACATTTGGTTATCAAAACTGGCAATTGAACGAGATAAAAGGAAAGCCTCTTAACATAAGAAGCTTTAAAAACGAGTTCAGCAACATCCAACCACCTTTCTATGCCTCTGCAAGTTACGCATGGCAAGGTGATGACGACTTACAAATACGACTGCACTATGTCAATTGGCTGACCTCATGCAACATACAGTTTCATTTTGGTGCCAACAATGTTAAAGCCAATATTACCACAAGCGACTCTACCCGTCCTACGGCAATTGCAGCATCACTGATCAAGTAAAAAGAGTATAAATACACATTCTTGCAGCATATAATCCGAAAACATATAATCTGACAACATACATTCTTGCAAAAAGAAAAGGGCGACCTCACGGCCACCCTTTCTTTTGCGTTATTCAAACAACAAGTTTGACACGCTCTTTGGTTTAGATTAACTACTAACAGTTTATAGAAAAAGCATAAAATACAACTTAACTGTGATGCTTACTCAGACCTCTGTTGGTTCTGAATGGCATAATCAGCACCATTTACCTTCAAGCTGTCCACCACAGGCTTAGCCTCGTTGCCATCAAAGGCAGTTTCGGGAGCTGCGGGAACTACTGCAGGGGGCAACGTCAAGACATTCGACGATTGACTATGGTCGTCAATAGCTTGCTGTACAGCCATGCTGATGCTCAGCACCACAGCCACTACGGCAGCAGCCTTGAAAAATGGACGAATGCCATAAGTGGCACGTAAAGGAATAGCCTTGACAGAAGTTTGTGAAGCCTCTTTGTCCTTAGCCTCAATTACCTTTAAGATTCGTTCATCGAAATCATCGGAAACATGTTCCTCAGCTACTTTCTCCTGACACAAGAAGACATCTTGATAAGCCTTGAGATGCTCGGGAACGTTGCTCTGCGCAAAGAAATTACGCAGTATGCTTTCCTCCTGGAGCGAAGCCTCGCAGTTCCAGTAACGTTCAAGCAATTGTTCGATGTACTTGTAATCCATTTTTAATTTGTTATTTGACATTACCGTCGAGTTTTGACATTTGTTCACGAAGTCGAGTACGAGCCCTATGCAGGTAAACCTTAACCTGACTTTCGCTAATGCCCAGAATGTTGGCTATTTCATCGTAACGCTTTCCTTCAGTCTCTCGTAGCAACATTATGCTGCGCCATTGTTCCGGAAGACCATCAATAAACTGTTGTAAAGCTTCTATTCTTTGTCGCCTATCCAGTTCATCGAGTGGAGTCACAAGCGAAGGAGGAGCATCTATATCCTCGCTAAGAGGAAGATTACTGCGCCTTGCAGCTCCGTTACGATCGAGCGCCAGATTACGGCACATAGTCATACAGAAAGCTTCCAATGATTCGATCTGTGACCATTCTTCACGTCGTTCCCACATCTTCAGCAAAGCATCTTGCACAATGTCTTCCGCTTCCTCACGATTGAGGGTAATGCGAAGAGCAAGGCGAAATAGTTTGTCCTTGAGTGGCAGTATGTCGTCGCGAAACCGTATTTCTTTCATCACTCTATAAGGTAGACGATTGATAAACAAAAAAGTTACAGGAAAATGGCAAAAAAACAAGAAAAAAATTGTTTTTACTATGAAAATTCAGAAGTCAAGGAGTATCTATCATCACAAATATCAATTCCTTAGCTTCTGAATTCCATTGCCACAAAAATTATTCAATTTTATTTTTGATCGTACGCATGCTTAGGATAATCGACCGTGTAATGCAAGCCACGGCTTTCCTTTCGCTCTATGGCTTGGCGCGTAATGAGGTAACCCACGTTGATCATGTTGCGCAGCTCACAGATATCCTTTGTTGGCTTCACGCGCTTGAAAAGTTCCTCTGTCTCTTCGTACAACAAGTCCAAACGTGTCCACGCACGTTTCAGACGCAAGTCACTACGCACAATACCCACATAGTTCGACATAATCTGCCCCACCTCTACCATATCCTGGGCAATGAGTACCTTTTCCTCGTTCGACATTGTACCTTCATCATTCCATTCAGGAACCTTGTCGTTGAACGAGTATTGGTCGATAACCTGCACACAATGTTTAGCGGCTGCATCAGCATATACCACAGCCTCTATGAGCGAATTGCTGGCCAGACGGTTTCCTCCATGCAATCCTGTGCAAGAACACTCACCCACGGCATACAAACGATGTATGCTTGACTCTGCATTCAGATCCACCTTGATACCACCACACATATAATGGGCACTGGGACAAACAGGAATCATCTGCTTGGTAATGTCGATGCCTATGCTCAGGCACTTGGCGTAAATGTTGGGGAAGTGATGCTTGGTCTCCTCGGGGTCCTTATGAGTCACATCCAGACAGACATGAGTCAATCCGTGTATCTTCATCTCACGGTCGATGGCACGAGCCACAATGTCACGGGGAGCCAACGACAGACGCTTGTCGTACTTTTGCATGAACTCTGCTCCATTGGGCAACTTCAGGATGCCACCATAGCCACGCATGGCTTCCGTGATAAGATAAGCCGGGTGGGTCTCTGCCGGATTGTAGAGCACAGTGGGATGGAACTGCACAAACTCCATGTCCTGCACGGTTCCTTTTGCACGATAAACCATGGCAATACCGTCACCAGTGGCAATATTGGGATTGGAGGTGGTAGCATATACCGCACCCGTGCCACCCGTAGCCATCAGCGTGATACGAGACAAGAAGGTATCTATCTTCTGAGTATCGGGATCCAGAATGTAGGCTCCATAGCATTCTATGTCGGGCGTACGGCGGGTAACTTCTATGCCAAGATGATGCTGGGTGATAATCTCCACAGCATAATGGTTCTCCAAGATGGTGATATTCTTGTCACGACGAACGGCTTCCATCAATCCTCTTTGAATCTCGAAACCGGTATCATCGGCATGATGCAGAATGCGGAATTCAGAGTGACCACCCTCACGATGAAGGTCAAACTCTCCTTCTTCGTTCTTGTCGAAATTGACACCCCAGCGCACTAAGTCATCTATGCCGGCAGGTGCATTACGCACCACCTGCTCCACAGCAGCAGGGTCGCTAATGTAATCACCAGCCACCATGGTGTCTTGAATGTGCTTCTCGAAATTGTCAATCTTCAGGTTAGTAACCGAGGCAATTCCTCCCTGCGCCTTGGCTGTATTTGCCTCGTCAAGCGTGGTCTTACACACTATTGCCACCTTACCTTTTCCGCTCTTACTGACCTTTAGCGCAAAACTCATACCGGCAACGCCGCCACCGATAATGAGGAAATCAAATTTACGAATCATCTTCCTTATTTTAAATTTGACGATTTATCTCTATTGTGCGAATGCACGAAATATGCAAGACATGCAGAAGCAATAATCCTATAAAACTTCGCTACATCCTTTTTAGATTACAAATCTACATAAAAAAACAATTGGTTGTACCATAATATTTGCATTTTATAAAAAAAACATTAACTTTGCCGTATCAAAATAACAAATATGACCACAAGAAAGTATTTTTCACTCATATTGGCTCTGTTTTTGCTGGTGTCGTGCCACACACGAAGGCAAGTACAGAATGTGCAGGACGTGTCTTCACCACCAGTCGCCGTTCAGCACACCATCGACACCCGCCCCCTGTCCACAGAACCCGACACGCTTGCCATCTACGCCTACTCACGTGCAAACATCAACAAGGTGACACGTAGGGAAGCTTCCACCTGGCAAGGTGCTTTGCAGGCGCGTCTCGACTCACTTACCAGCATCGACCTCTTCGAAACTACCCTTCTGGGACTTTGTGTCTTCGACCTTACCGACGACTGCATGCTCTATGCCGTCAATTCCAACCAGCGCATCCGGCCGGCCAGCAACCAGAAGCTCGTTACCGCCATTTCTGCCTTAGACATCCTTGGCACCAATTATCGCTACACACCCACCCTACTGCAACCAGGATGGGGATGGTGCTGGGACGACGAAGAAACCGGTATAACCGAATTTGACGCAGGTGGTAAGCGATATAACGCCGACACGCTCTATTACGAGAGTCGCGAATGGACCTTGGGAGAGGTGCTGGTTCCTATGATGAAGAAGAGCGACAACATGCTCGCAGAAAGTATGTTCTGGCAACTTCCCGGCAAGAAAAACCTGGCTGAGGTAAAGCGAAAAGATTGTTCGGCCAAGGCCGAAGGCGTGATACGCAAGACGGGGCTCAACCCATCCAACTACGTCATAGCCGACGGAAGCGGCGTATCGCTCTACAACTACATCTCACCCAACGCCCTGCTTATGCTGTTGCGCCACGCATACCGCAACAAGCGTATCTTCGATGCGCTCTACCCTGCCCTGCCTATTGCCGGCATCGACGGCACGCTGGCCAAGCGCATGATAGGCACTCCGGCCGAGAACAACGTACATGCCAAGACGGGTACCGTGACAGGCGTCAGCACCTTGTCGGGCTTTTGCACCCACAGTTCTGGGCACACCCTCGCATTCAGCATCATGAATCAAGGCATCTCCAAGGCTGCCGTAGGACGCGACTACCAGGACAAGGTGTGCGTGGTGCTGACAGAATAGAAACCAAGCTCTTACATTATTTATAATATTGTCATTACGTAATGATTAAAAAATAACTTCCTAAAGTTTCTCATACCTATGAGCACTTAATAAGATAGTTCCACTTAGGCAGTGAGTCATCAAAAACGATTCTCCTGCTCTTTTCCGATTCGTAGGATTCCATAATGGGTCTTTTCGTT
>JAZLKL010000119.1:0-6975 GCA_045597585.1 Bacteroidaceae bacterium
AGAAAATTTAATGCCAAATAAACATGTTTCTTAGAATCTTATTTGCAAGTTTACTCAATTAAATGTACTTTTGCAACGCAATTGGAAGGTGGTACACTTTTCAATTACTAAGTGGTACACTTTTCAATTACCATATACACACAGTTCGAAGCCTAATTGTACTTTTTAGACACATAACCCCAAAGAAAACAAGCTTTTAAGAAAGTATGAACAAGACGAAAAAAGAAAGCTGATTCATGGTTTTTACGAAAAGGGTAAGGCAAGAATACAAGAAACTATCGTATTTAACTCAATTTGCATCAAAAAAGATAAATCATATTTGTTACGATAACCCCTTTTCACAGGTTTTGAGCACAACAAGAACATGTTTACATTTTGAAAAACAACGAAAGGTAAAAATGAACAATGAAAAGTACAAGACATAAAGACAAAAAGAAAAGCGACGAACTTCGCAGTCAGCCGCTTTCAAAACTAAACCTTAACTATGAAAAAATCTAATGTATTGCAAAGATATATTTTTTGTATATTACCTCCAAATTTTAAGAAAACAATTTTGAATATTTCGCTATATGGAACATCTTATCGTACATTTAGAACATTAAAACACCGCTTTAATGTGTACTTTTTTATGCAAAACTACCAGAAGAATAAATGCACAATCAAAAGAAAAAATAACCAACGGGCAGACGCCCGAGAAAAATAAATTTCAATAAACGGCAGCAGCATGAGCATTTATTCAAGATTTTTTTGTACCTTTGCTGCCAATTTCACGCACACGCGCACGAAACTTATAACTTAAGAAAATGAAAAAACTCCTGATAGAGACATACGGATGCCAGATGAACGTGGCAGACAGCGAGGTGGTGGCCTCGGTAATGGGCATGGCAGGATATGAAACCTGCGAGAGCATCGAGGAGGCAGATGCCGTATTCCTGAACACCTGCAGCGTAAGAGACAACGCTGAGCAAAAGATTCTGACACGATTAGAGTTTCTGCATAGTTTACAACGCAAAGGGCAAAGCCTCATCATCGGCGTGCTGGGATGCATGGCAGAGCGCGTAAAGGACGAGCTGCTAGAGAAGCACGGCGTAGATCTGGTATGCGGTCCCGACTCCTACCTCAACCTGCCCGACCTCATTGCACAAGCCGAGTTGGGCGAGAAGGCCATCAACGTGGAACTGTCGCTCTCGGAGACCTATCGCGACATCGTGCCCCAGCGCATCTGCGGCACTCACATCGGTGGCTTTGTCACCATCATGCGTGGTTGCAACATCTTCTGCCACTATTGCATCGTGCCCTACACCCGAGGCAGGGAGCGAAGCAGGGACGTGGAAAGCATACTCCGCGAGGTGCGCGACCTGAGAGACCGTGGCTACAAGGAGGTGACGCTGCTCGGACAGAACGTCAACTCCTACTGCTGCGAGACTGGGCAGGAGGGCGTACAGATCAGCTTCCCCGAACTGCTGAGAAGGGTGGCACACGAGGCACCCCAGATGCGAATACGCTTCACCACCAGTCACCCCAAGGACATGAGCGACGACACCCTGCGCGTCATCGCCGAGGAGTCCAACGTATGCAAGCACATACACCTGCCCGTGCAGAGCGGCAGCAACAACATACTAAAGTTGATGAACCGCAAATACACCCGCGAATGGTATCTCGACCGCGTGGCAGCCATCCGTCGCATCATACCCGACTGCGCCATCACGACCGACATCTTTGTGGGTTACTGCAGCGAGACGGAGGAGGATCACCAGCTGAGCCTCAGTCTGGTACGCGAGGTGGGCTACGACAGCGCCTTCATGTTCAAGTACTCCGAGCGCCCCGGCACCTATGCCAGCAAGCATCTGCCCGATGACATCGAGGAGGAGGTCAAGATACGACGACTGAACGAGCTCATCGCCGTACAGAACGAGATGTCGGCCAAACGCAACGAGGAATGCATCGGCAAGGAGTACGACATACTCATTGAGGGTGTCAGCAAGCGTTCACGCGAACAGCTGTTTGGACGCACCGAGCAGAACAAGGTGGTCATCATCGACCGTGGCAACCATCACATCGGCGACACGGTAAGGGTGAAGGTGACCGAAAGCAGCAGCGCCACCCTGAAAGGAGTGGAGGTTTGAGGCACAGAGTTAGGGTTGCTCGATGGCTCAAAGACTCGATGATTCGACAACTCGATGGCCCGACAACTCGAAGACTCGAAGATTCGATAACTTGTTGACTCGTTGACTTGTTGACTCGTTGACTCGTTGACCCAAATAAAGCAAAACAACTTCACACAAGGCTGTAGCAGCCACACATAGAGAAAAATGAAAAAGAAGAAGAAATTTCCGCTGCAATGGCAAGCGTTTACAAGCACCATAAGCACCACGATGGTACTGATACTGATGGGCTTGGTTGTGCTCTGCGTGCTGACCGCCACACGAGTGACGAGCGCCGTGAGAGAGAACCTGCTGGTGACGGTAACGCTGAACGATGAGGTGAGCCAGAGCGATGCAGCGAAGATGCAGTCCATGCTGAAAACCGAACCCTATGTGAGGGACGTAGAGCTCATCCCTGCCGACCAAGTGCTGCAAGAGCAGATTGAAGCCATAGGCAGTGACCCAGAGGAGTTCATCGGGTTTAACCCATACTTTACCGAACTGGAAATGAGCATGGAACCCGACTACGCCAACTCTGACAGTCTGGAATGGATCATCAAAGAGATAAAGACCAAGCACACGGCCGTGACAGACGTGAACTACCAGAAGGACTTGGTGGACAACCTTAACCGAAACCTCAAGAAGATCACGCTGATACTCACGGTGCTGGCCTCGCTGCTGCTTATCGTGCTCATCGGTTTGATCAACAATACCGTACGACTCTCCATCTACAGTCGCCGCTTCATCATCCACACCATGAAGCTGGTGGGAGCAAGCTGGGGTTTCATACGGCACCCGTTCCTCATGCGTAGCATGCGCATTGCGCTGATAGCCTCTGCGCTGGCCGACCTCATACTGCTGGTGGGCATTCACTCCATGCTGAACTATGATGCAATGATGCACCAGTTCATCACCACGCAAAACATCATCATCATGGCCGTTAGCGTGTTCGTCATCGGACTGTTCATCATGTTGCTCTGCACCTATCTGAGCGTGAACCACTTCATCAAGCTCAAAGAGCACCAGATGTGGGAAAGCTGAAAAATAGTGCATAGGTAAGAGTGCATAGTGCATAGGTAAGAATTAAAAAAGAAAAATTATAAAAATGGAAAAGAAGAATTTTGCATTCGACAAAATGAATTTCATCTTGCTGGCCATAGGCATGGCAGTCGTAGTAATTGGTTTCATACTGATGTCGGGAAGCGGCAGCAGCGAGGAAGCCTTCAACCCCGAAATCTTTAGTGCACGACGCATCAAAGTGGCACCCATCGTCTGCTTTGCAGGCTTTGCCTTCATGGTTTACGGCATCATGCACAAGCCCAAGGACACCGAGAACGAGAGCGCTCCCACACAAGCTGAGGAGAAGAACGAACAATAACAAACCACCCACAAAGATATGGACGCAATACAAGCACTCATCCTTGGCCTGGTTCAAGGTCTCACAGAATACCTGCCCGTGAGCAGCAGCGGTCACCTCGAAATAGGAAAGATGCTGCTCGACATCGACCCCGAAGCCGGTGGTCTTACCTTCGACATCGTGGTACATGTGGCTACAGTAATGGCAACCCTCGTCATCCTCTGGAAAGAGGTGTCATGGCTGTTCAAGGACTTCTTCAAACCCCTGGTGCCTGCCACTCAGGCCAGCGGGATGGGACGCCTCACAGAGGGACAGCGCTACGTGCTCAGCATTCTCGTTTCCATGATTCCCGTGGGTTTTGTGGGCTTTGTGCTGAAGGACAAGATCGAAGGCATCTACGAAGGCGACGAATCGCTCAAGGTGACCATCGTGGGCGTCTGCCTGCTCATCACCGCCATCCTGCTCACCCTGACCCATTTCTACAAGAAGGCCAAAGAGAAGGAGAGAATCTCACCCCTCGACGCATTCATCATCGGCATTGCGCAGGCATGCGCTGTGCTGCCCGGTTTGAGTCGAAGCGGTTCAACCATCGCCACAGGACTTTTGCTCGGCAACGACAAGAAACGCCTGGCACAGTTCTCGTTCCTGATGGTCATTCCTCCCATCCTGGGCGAGGCATTGCTCGACTTCAAGCATCTCTTTGCCCCCAGCGTAGAGTATCTGGCCAAGAATGGCGAGGCACAGCATGTGGATGCCCTGCCCCTCATCATAGGCTTTGTGGCCGCATTCATCTCGGGCTGCATCGCATGCAAGTGGATGATTTCGCTTGTCAAGAAGTGCAAGCTCATCTACTTCGGCATCTATTGTGCATTGGCAGGCATCCTGCTGCTCATCCTGGGATAAACGCATTGGCCTTGGCGCGTGCCTCCTGAATGGCGTTATCGCCACACTTCATACACAACGAGAATGTCCGTCATCCCGTTGAAACTGTTGAGGCTGTCATCGCTGAGGCTGTTGAGGCTGTCATCGCTGAAGCTGTTGAGGCTGTCATCGTTACCCACCACCGTCCAACCCTAAAAAGAAACAACTGAATGGATTTCATAACTGGCGAAACAATATATATCGACAAGCCCTACAAGTGGACGTCGTTCGACGTGGTGGCCAAGGTGCGTTGGCTGCTCTGCCGCAAACTCGGAGTAAAGAAACTCAAGGTGGGGCATGCAGGCACACTCGACCCCCTTGCCACAGGCGTGGTGATAGTATGTACGGGAAGGTCCACCAAACAGATTGACGAGATACAGGCACACACCAAGGAGTACGTGGCCACCCTGCAGCTGGGGGCAACCACTCCCAGCTTCGACCTCGAGAAACCCATCGACCAGACCTACCCTACCGGGCACATCAACCGTGCACTCATCGACATCATCCTGCCCAGGTTCATGGGACGCATCGAACAGATACCACCAGCCTTCTCGGCGGTGAAGGTGGACGGAGACAGGGCCTACAAACTGGCACGCAAGGGCGAGGAGGTGAAGCTGAAGGCCAAGATACTGGTCATCGACGAACTGGAGGTGCTTCAATTCAACGAGGAGCAGATGCAACTCACCCTGCGCATCGTATGCAGTAAGGGCACCTACATACGAGCCCTGGCACGCGACATCGGCGAGGCACTGCAGAGCGGGGCACACCTTACAGCCCTGCGTCGCACCCGGGTGGGCGAAGTCAAGGTGGAAGACTGCATGCAGATAGAAGACTTCCCCGAATGGCTGGAGAGACAAGACATTACAATAAGCAATCAATAAAAAAAATCACATAATGAAACTCTCACAATTCAAGTACAAGCTGACAGAAGATCGTATCGCACAACACCCCTCACGTTTCCGTGACGACTGCCGCCTGATGGTAGTCCACGCCAAGAGTGGAGAGATTGAGCATCGCGACCATTTCTACGACATCCTCGACTATTTCGATGACAAGGATGCCTTCGTGTTCAACGATACCAAGGTCTTCCCTGCCCGCCTCTATGGCAACAAGGAGAAGACAGGTGCCAAGATTGAGGTTTTCCTGCTGCGCGAGCTCAACGAGGACCTGCGCCTGTGGGACGTGCTGGTTGACCCTGCACGTAAGATCCGCATCGGCAACAAACTCTATTTCGGAGAGGACGACTCTATGGTGGCCGAGGTCATCGACAACACCACGAGCCGTGGCCGTACGCTGCGCTTCCTCTACGACGGTCCGCACGACGAGTTCAAGAGCGCCCTGTATGCCCTGGGTGAGGCTCCCCTGCCCAAGACCATCATCAAGCGTCCCAGCGAACCCGAAGACCTGGAGGACTTCCAGTGTATCTTTGCCCGCAACGAAGGTGCCGTGACAGCTCCCACAGCAGGATTGCACTTCAGCAAGTCGCTCATGAAGCGCATGGAGATCAAGGGCATGGAGTTTGCCTACATCACCCTGCATTGCGGTCTGGGCAACTTCCGCGAGATCGACGTGGAAGACCTCACCAAGCACAAGATGGACAGCGAGGAGATGCACGTCAACGAGGAAGCCTGCGACATCATCAACAAGGCAAAGAAAGAGGGTCACAAGGTATGTGCCGTGGGCACCACCGTACAGCGTGTGCTCGAGACAGCCGTGAGCGCCGACGGCCTCATCAAGCCTTTCGACGGATGGACCAACAAGTTCATCTTCCCTCCCTACGACTTCACCTTGGCAGATGCCATGGTAGCCAACTTCTACATGCCCTACAGCACCCTGTTGATGCTTACCGCTGCCTATGGAGGCTACGACACCATCATGAAGGCCTACAAAGAAGCCCAGAAGAAGGAGTTCCCCGTTTTGGATCGTGATGGCAACCCTGTCCTCGACGAGACCACCGGCGAACCTTTGGTTGAGCGCTACAGCTTCGGCACATACGGCGATGCCATGCTCATCCTCAAAGACTAATATATATATTAGGTGAAGCATCATGTATATTTCAGCCTGGGTAGCAACCTGGGCCATCGCCACGCGCTGCTCAGGCAAGCCATAGTGCTCCTGCAGCAGCGCGTGGGTTCATTGGTGGCATGCTCGTCATTCATCGAGACCGAGCCTTGGGGCTTTGAGAGCGAGCACAACTTCCTCAATGCCGTGGTGTGGTGCCAAACAACTCTCACCCCCGAGCAGGTGCTCCTTGTCACCCAGCAAATAGAGCGAGAGATGGGTCGCCACACCAAGAGCGTCAACAGCGGTTATCACGACCGCCCCATCGACATAGACATCCTTCTCTTCGACCACCTCACCCTCAACACCCTGGTAGGCGAAGGCGAGGACGCCCAACGTCTCATCATCCCCCACCCCCTTATGTACCAGCGCGACTTCGTCATGAAACCGCTGAAGGAAATCAACTCCTAGTGCATAGTTAAAAAAGAAGAATTAGTCATCCCTTAAAAAGTTTGCGCACGCGTACATGCGAGGCGATCTGAGCACTCAATG
>JAZLKL010000120.1:0-55333 GCA_045597585.1 Bacteroidaceae bacterium
ATCAGCATGAGAAAAAGTATGTATGCTTTGTTTTTCATTTCAACTGCAAAAATACACATTTTTTTATATAATAAATAAGAAACGACCACTTTATGCGCAAAAAAACGCACATTAACGTCAATATCTTGCAAAATAATGTCAATATCTCGCAAAATGGTTGTATATTTGCATCATGAGTGATGGAAATTTTAACAGAAGTCTGCTTCCACACACCCCTTATGCCAGTGGGATGAAAGCCGGACAGCAGATTACCAAGATGAAGGCCGTAGAGGCCTATCGTAGTGCGTTGAAGCGTCTCTGCCCCCACCTTACCGACGAGGAGGTGAAACTTGAGGTGGAGAGGTTTGAGCATGAAATAGCAACCAAGAATTAAAATACTTTTACAATACATGGCAACAGTTGACGACAAGAAAATCATCTTCTCGATGGTCGGCGTGAGCAAGACCATCCAACAGAATCAGAAACAAGTACTCAAGAACATCTACCTCAGCTTCTTCTACGGGGCCAAGATCGGTATCATCGGTCTTAATGGTGCGGGTAAGTCCACCTTGATGAAGATCATCGCCGGCCTGGATCAGAACTACCAGGGCAACGTGGTATTCTCGCCCGGCTACAGCGTGGGCTACCTGCCCCAGGAACCTCAGCTGGACGATGACAAGACGGTCATCGACACCGTGAAGGAGGGTGTGCAGAACATCGTGGATGCGCTGGCCGAATATGAGGACATCAACCAGAAGTTCGGCTTGCCCGAATACTATGAGGACGAGGACAAGATGAACCAGCTCTTCACCCGCCAGGCAGAATTGCAGGACATCATCGATGCTACCGACGCATGGAACCTGGACAGCCGACTGGAGCGTGCCATGGACGCACTCCGTTGCCCTCCTGCCGACCAGAAGTGCGGTGTGCTCTCGGGTGGTGAGCGACGCCGTGTGGCCCTCTGCCGACTGCTGTTGCAAAAGCCCGACGTGCTGTTGCTCGACGAGCCCACCAACCACCTCGACGCCGAGAGCATTGACTGGCTGGAGCAGCACCTCAACCAGTACGAGGGTACGGTCATCGCCGTGACCCACGACCGCTACTTCCTCGACGACGTGGCAGGATGGATTCTGGAGCTGGACCGTGGCGAGGGTATTCCCTGGGAGGGCAACTACAGCTCTTGGCTTGACCAGAAGACCAAGCGCATGGCGCAGGAGGAGAAGAGTGCCAGCAAGCGCCGCAAGACGCTGGAACGCGAGCTGGAGTGGGTACGCATGGCCCCCAAGGCTCGTCAGGCCAAGGGTAAGGCACGTCTCAACAACTACGAGCGTATGCTCAACGAGGACCAGAAGGAGCGCGAGGAGAAACTGGAGCTTTACATCCCCAACGGTCCCCGTCTGGGACAGAAGGTCATCGAGGCTCACGATGTGAAGAAGCAGTTTGGCGACAAACTGCTGTTTGAGAACCTCAACTTCTCTTTGCCTCAGGGTGGCATCGTGGGCATCATCGGTCCCAACGGTGCAGGTAAGACTACCCTCTTCCGTCTGATTATGGGTCTGGAGACTGCCGACGCAGGTACCTTCGAGGTGGGCGACACAGTAAAAATCTCGTACGTGGACCAGCAGCATAAGGACATCGTGGCCGACCAGAGTGTTTACCAGGTTATCAGCCAGGGCAATGAACTCATCCGCATGGGCGGCAAGGACATCAACGCACGTGCCTATCTGAGCCGCTTCAACTTCTCGGGTGCCGACCAGGAGAAGAAGTGTGGCGTGCTCTCGGGTGGTGAGCGCAACCGTCTGCATCTGGCCATGGCGCTGAAGCAGGAGGGCAACGTGCTCTTGCTCGACGAGCCTACCAACGACATCGACGTGAACACCCTGCGTGCCCTTGAGGAAGGTTTGGAGAACTTTGCCGGCTGTGCCGTGGTCATCAGTCACGACCGCTGGTTCCTCGACCGTATCTGTACCCACATCCTCGCCTACGAGGGCGATGGCAAGGTGTTCTTCTTCGAGGGTTCATACTCTGAGTATGAGGTGAACAAGTGTAAGCGTCTGGGCATCGAAGAGCCCAAGCGCACACGCTATCGCAAGTTGATGGAGGACTAAGCCATATTTAGACAGAACATAATAAACCAAACTAAAAAAAACAAAAATAAAATGAACGCATTATTTAATATTAGTGGTAAAGTGGTTGTCATCACAGGTGGAACCGGCGTGCTGGGTTGCAGCATCGCAAAATATCTGGCCAACGAGGGTTGTAAGGTTGTCATCCTGGGTCGCAACGAGAATACGGGTAACGAGATCGTGGCAGACATCGCCAAGGAAGGCGGAGAGGCCATCTTCCTGACCTGTGACGTGATGAACCAGGAGGCTTGTCAGGCTGTATGCGATGAGGTGATGAAGCGCTATGGCCGTGTGGATGCCCTGCTCAATGCAGCAGGAGGCAACATGCCCGGAGCCACCATTGCTCCCACAGGTACCTTCTTCGACCTCAAGGTGGAGGAGTTTGAGCGCGTGCTGAGTCTCAACCTCACCGGTACGGTCATCCCCACACAGGTGTTCCTCAAGCCCATGGTTGAGGCAGGTCAGGGTGCCATCGTCAACTTCAGCTCTATGGCTGCCTTCCGCCCCATGACTCGCGTAGCTGGCTATGCAGCTGCCAAGGCTGGCATCAGCAACTTCACCGCCTTCATGGCTACCGAGATTGCCAAGAAGTTTACCAACAACATCCGTGTCAACGCTATTGCCCCCGGCTTCTTCCTTACCAACCAGAACCGTGCCCTGCTGACCAATCCCGACGGCTCGCTCACCGAGCGTGGTGCCGACGTGATACGTCAGACTCCCTTCGGTCGCTTTGGTGCTCCCGAGGAGCTTTGTGGCACCATCCACTACCTCATCAGCGATGCGGCAGCCTTCGTTACCGGCACCGTGGCTGTGGTAGATGGCGGATTCAACGCTTTTGCAATGTAATTTGTTCAAAATCAAACTAACAACCCAGAAAGATGCAACCATACCGTGAAATAGCCGACGACTGGCAGTTGGCAGAAATACTGCACAACGAGGAACGCGTAATTACCCATTGCGCATTTAAGGACGTGAACTTAACCGCAGAAAACGAGTTGGCTCTGAGTCACCAGTATGTGGACTGCATCTTTTTGGGATGCATACTTCCCAAAGGCTTCAATAATTGCATCAAAGACAGCATCGAATTCCCCAAAATGGCGAATACGTACGACTGTTTCCGAAGCAAGCTTTACACAGCCAAAAGTCTGTATGAAGGCTACGAGATGGGCAACCCCGACAGCTACGCCCGTTGCTATGACGGCATTGTGTACCGCCACTACATAGAGGAGGGCAAGCAAGCCAAAAACATCAAGGAAACCCTGGCACGCAGTCTGCACGACCACAGCATCAGCACAGCCTTGCATGGTTTGCTGAGCCACTTCAACGAAAAGCAGATAGTAGGCGTGATGGGGGGCCACGGACTGCTGCGCACCGAAGCGCAATACGAACAAGTGGCGCGCATCAGCAAGCGACTGACCGAACTGGGAAGTATCATGATAAGTGGTGGCGGTCCGGGAGCCATGGAGGCAACCCATCTTGGAGCATGGATGGCAGGACGAAGCGAAGAGGAATTCTACGAAGCATTGGCATTGCTGAGAACAGCCCCCTGCTTCAAAGACAGCATGTGGCTTGACACCGCCCTGCAAGTGGTGGAAAAGTACCCGCAGAAAGACTATCTGAGCATCGGAATCCCCACATGGCTCTATGGACACGAACCTTCTACCCCACTTGCCATGTGCATCGCAAAATACTTCGACAACAGTATTCGCGAGGATGGCATCCTGACACTGGCTTACGGTGGCATCATCTACACGCCAGGAAGTGCGGGAACGCTACAAGAGATCTTTCAGGATGCCGTGCAAAACCACTACCTCAGTTTTGGCTATGCATCGCCTATGTGTTTCATGGGCAAGAAGTTCTGGACAGAAGATGTACCCATTTACCCCTTCATAGAGGACATGATGGCAAGAGGACGATACAAGAACCTTCTTATCTCTATCAGCGATGAACAAGAGGAGATAGTACAAGAGATTATCAAGTTTAGAAACAATGAACAATGAAATCTGACAGCATTGTAATCATTCCAACTTACAACGAGAAGGAAAACATTGAAAACATCATACGTGCGGTAACGGGACTGACAGAGGGACGCAACAACAGTTCCTCAAATCCCAAGCATGCCACACAGACCTATGAGCATAGCTTCAACGTGCTGATTATCGACGACGGAAGTCCCGACGGTACGGCAGACATCGTGAAGAGACTCATGCAGACGGAAGAACTGAAAGAACGTCTGTTTCTAATTGAGCGAAGCGGAAAACTGGGACTGGGCACAGCCTACATTACCGGCTTCAAATGGGCCATTGAGCAGAAGTATGACTTCATCTTCGAGATGGATGCCGACTTCAGCCATAGTCCCAACGACTTGCCACGCCTCTATGCAGCTTGTCACGACGAGGGTAATGACGTGGCCATCGGTAGCCGATATGTAAGTGGTGTGAACGTGGTGAATTGGCCCATGGGACGCGTGCTGATGTCGTATTTCGCATCAAAGTATGTGCGCATCGTCACAGGATTCAAGGTGCACGATACCACAGCAGGATTCAAGTGCTACCGTCGTGAAGTGCTCGAAACCATCGAGCTGGACAAGGTGCGCTTCAAGGGTTATGCCTTCCAGATTGAGATGAAATATACGGCTCACAAGTGTGGGTTCAAAATCAAGGAAGTACCCGTCATCTTCATCAACCGCGAGTTGGGCACGAGCAAGATGAGCGGTGGAATCTTCAGCGAAGCCGTCTTCGGCGTAATGCGACTGAGATGGGACGGATGGTTTAAGAAGTACCCCAAGAAAGCTGACAAGCAAAAGAGCTAATCCACATCGTCTATGCGAACACTTATCAAAAACGCAACCATAGTAAACGAAGGCAAAGAGGTCTGTGCCTCTTTGCTGATTGAGAACGACATCATCCGCGAAGTCATCATCGAAGGGATGTCTGAAGACGTAAGTGCAGACAAGACCATCGATGCTGCGGGCATGCTTTTGTTGCCTGGCGTCATCGACGACCACGTGCACATGCGCGATCCAGGACTTACCCACAAAGCCGATATGAAAAGCGAAACGCAGGCGGCTGCCGCTGGTGGAGTGACAAGCGTGATGGACATGCCCAACGTGGTGCCACAAACCACCACCATAGCCTTGTGGGAGGAGAAAATGAAATATGCTGCCCAGACATGCTGCGTGAACTATGCCTTCTACCTGGGAGCCACCAACGACAACATCGAAGAGATAAAAGCCATCGACCCCACTCGCATACCGGCCCTCAAACTCTTTATGGGAAGCAGTACCGGTGGCATGTTGGTGGACAAGGAGGAGCCGTTGCGACGCATCTTCAGCGAGTGCCCTACCCTCATCATGACACATTGTGAGGATACCGACCGCATCAACAAACGCATGGCAGAGGCCAAGAAGCAACATGGTGATGACCCCTCGATAGAATGGCACGCCTGGATTCGCGACGACGAGGCATGCTACCTGTCATCTGCCTTAGCCGTAAAAATGGCTCAGCAGACAGGAGCCCGTCTGCATCTGGCTCACATCACCACCGCCAAGGAATTAGACTTGCTAAACCACCAAGATGAAGAGTCGATGAATCGACAAAACGGTGATTCGGAAAATCGAAATATCGAGGAAACGATAGATCGAGAAAACGGTGAATCGAATACCTCAATGGCTGGTGCTTCGCTTGAGAACAAGAAAATCACAGCAGAGGTTTGTCCACAGCACCTATTCTTTACCGATAAGGATTATGCACGCTTAGGGGCGCTCATAAAGTGCAACCCCAGCATCAAGAGCGAGCAGGACAGAGAAGCTCTGCGTAAGGCCATAAACGACAACACAATCGACGTGATAGGCACCGACCACGCACCCCATCTGCTGAATGAGAAACAAGGAGGTGCTGCTAAGGCTGTGTCCGGTATGCCTCTGGTGCAGTTTTCGTTGCCACTCATGCTCAGTCTTGCAGACAAAGGCATCCTATCACGCACACGTCTGGTAGAACTAATGTGCCACAATCCTGCACGACTCTTCCACATCGAGAAGAGAGGTTTCATCCGTCCTGGCTACAAGGCCGACCTTGTATTGGTAAAGCAAAAGGAATGGACTGTGACAGAAGCAAACATTATCAGCAAGTGTGGATGGTCTCCGCTACAAGGCGAGAAACTCACTTGGCGCGTGGCAAGCACCTGGTGTAATGGGCAACAAGTATTTGACGGTCAGAAAGTGGAAGAGAACTATAGAGGAGAAGCGCTTAAATTCATTCCACGTACTTCTTGATGCGAACTTCTTGATGCGAACTTCTTAATACGATAGGTGTACATAAAATTTGTGAAAGACTTTTCAAAAAGATAGTATGTCGAAAGCAAAAAGCGGTTTCTATACCCTCTCATTCCATCTGCACGAAGTTGCGCCATACATCAACTGGCTATACTTCTTCCACGCTTGGGGATTTCCTGCCCGTCTGGGAAGCATTGCCAAGGTGCACGGATGTGAGGCGTGTCGAAAGAACTGGTTGCAAGCCTTCTCGGCAGAGGAACGTCCCAAGGCACAAGAGGCTATGCGTCTTTACGACGACGCACAAAGACTGCTACAAGCACTCGACAACACCTACCATACACATGCCCGCATCGCCCTCCTGCCTGCCTACAGCGAGCAAGACAACATCTTTGTGTATGCACCCACACAAGACAATTCAACAGCTACAAATGATGGAAGCAAGGCATACACAATTGATGGAAGCAAGGTATACACTAATGACGAAAGCAAGGCAGCCACGAAACGTATATGCATTCCTCTGCTTCGTCAGCAGACTCCAAGCCACGACGGATGTTGTCTTTGTCTGAGCGACTTCATCAAGCCCAAACCTCATCAAAATGAAGAGATGCATCCACTCTACAACACGATTGGTGTCTTTGCTTGCGCTACCGACAGGGAAATGGAGGAACAGCATGCCGATGACGAATATCTTCATCTTCTGCACCAGACGTTGGCTGACCGACTGGCAGAAGCCACAGCCGAGAAGATGCACGAATACGTGAGGAATACCCTATGGGGGTATGCTTCCCATGAGCATTTTAGCCTGGAGGAACTGTTTGCAGAAGCATATCAAGGAAAACGCCCTGCCATAGGCTACCCCTCCCTACCCGATCAGAGTCTGAACTTCGTACTCGACGACATTCTGAACTTCTCTTCCATCGGTATCTCGTTGACCGAAAACGGAGCTATGATTCCACATGCCAGCACCAGCGGACTGATGTTAGCCCACCCTGCTACGCAACATTTCAGCATTGGTCAAATAGGTGACGACCAAATGGAAGAATATGCCCAAAGAAGGCACATGAAACTGGAAGAAATAAGAAAGTTCCTTAGAAACTAACACACCTTTATGAGAAGTTGATTAGTTATTCACCTGCCATTGACGAGGTGAAATGCCCATAACCTGACGGAACTTCTTGTTGAATGTAGAGGCGCTTGTAAAACCAGAGGCTTGAGCCACCTCCTCCTGTGTTGCCTCAGGGTTGGCCTTCATAAACTTCTGAGCGTGCTCCACGCGTAAAGTACCAATATAATCGCGGAAGTTCATCCCATACTCCTTGCTTACCAGGCAAGACACATAGGTGCGATTGCTGTGCAAGCGAGCTGCCACATCCTCCACGCTGATAGTTGTCTCCAAATAAATGCGCTCTACCATGATCAACGCCTTGAAAGCATCTACCAATTCGGCATACGAGATTGCACTCATACCCTCAATAGGCGTAACTGCCTTATTTGCGTTATCAGTCTCATAATGATACTTCTTGGCACTATCGGCTCCCGAAAGTGGTGAACGCAAAGTGCGCAGGCTCACGGGAGAGCGATTGGCATAGAGAGTGATATAGTTGAGAGCAAGGATGAACAACGACAAAAAGAGGTTAAACACGGCAGCTAAAGCCTTATGATTCAGCAAGAACGAGCGTCCCATGCTCATTCTGATGGCACACAGAACCAAGAAACCGATAAAGACTGGCACAAGAAGATTAACCACAGGAACCTTGCCCCCTGTACGAAGCAGTTTGCCCATCACTGGCATCTTGTAACCAGAGTGGAACATCACGTACACAAGATAACCTATCACATAAATCGTCTCGACAAGCATAACGGCAGTAAACACCTGTCTTCCAAACAAGTAATGCAACTGATAGATGGTATCTGTTGCAAACACGCCCGAAAGTTCCCCGTCATAATTACATTGATGTATGTAAGCCACAGCATTGTCCATACCCATCAACGAGAAAAGCACCACGCTGACCGACCCAAGCATCACGGGGAATATAAACCAGAAGCCCGTTTTCCACGAATAATACTTGGAAGACGAGAAACTACGCATGAAAAGCAATATCATAGGCAACAATACCGGCCCTACAAATTGTCGCAACGCCGAAAAGGCAACGGCAAAAAAGGAACCAAGATTGTCGTCAATAAGCATCGTATCGGCACAGAAGTACACCAAACAAAGCACATTAAGCGCAAGCATTAACTGTTGGGAAACGTGTTTGTAGCGCTTAAAAAGGAATACAAGCACACCCAACACGCTAGCGCAGAACGGAAGCATTAAGGCAAAGGAAGTGAACATAAAGCCAGGTAATAATACAATTTCGTCACAAAGATAGGAAAAAAAAACCATTTGTCGCTAATGAATTTAAAAAAATGCGTATCTTTGCAAAAAAGATAGCATAAAAGAATGGATATTAAGAGCGCAGAATTCGTCATAAGCAGTCCCACGGTAGAAAAATGCCCTACCTCGAAACTGCCCGAATATGCCTTCATCGGACGAAGCAATGTAGGCAAGTCGAGCCTGATCAACATGCTGACCGGTTACAACAAACTGGCCAAGACTTCGGCGATGCCTGGCAAAACTCTGCTCATTAACCATTTCCTTATAAATAAAGAGTGGCATCTTGTGGACTTACCTGGATATGGCTACGCCAAGCGAGGCAAGAAAGAACAAGAGAACCTCAAGAACATGATCACTAACTACGTGCTGAAGCGAGAGCAGATGACCAATCTTTTTGTATTGGTCGATTCTCGTCACGAACCCCAAAACATCGACCTTGAATTTATAGAGTTCCTTGGTGAGAACGGCGTGCCATTCAGCATCGTATTTACAAAAGGTGACAAACTGAGTCACGGCAAGCTCAAAGGCAATATTCAGAGCTATCTGAAGCGACTCTCGCAAGATTGGGAGGAACTGCCACCTTATTTTGTCACTTCATCCGAGTCAAAGATGGGGCGTGAGGAATTGCTTGCCTACATAGAGCAAATCAACCAGATGCCTGTGGAAACCGAGAACGTTGAAAAAATCGAGAACCCCTAAATAATTACCACGTGAAATATCTTTATTACCTCTATCAGATTGTATTTGCACTACCATTGCTGTTGATCACAACAGCTATAACATCGCTTACCACCGTCATAGGTAGCACCTTGGGATTTGCCAATTTCTGGAACTATTGGCCTGCCAAAATATGGTCATGGGTAACCATACGCACTTTCCTCCTCCCCGTACATGTGGAAGGTAGAGAGAATATTGACAAGAATACTAGTTACGTTTTTGTCTCCAACCACCAAGGCTTTTTTGACATCTTCCTCATCTATGCCTTTTTGGGACATAGTTTCCGTTGGATGATGAAGAAGTCACTCCGCAAGATGCCTATGATTGGAAAGGCTTGCGAGAGTGGTGGACAGATATTTGTGGACAAGAGTGGTCCCAAAGCTATCAAGCGTACTTACGACCAAGCTCGCATGGTGCTCAAGGATGGTGTTTCGCTGATGGTATTCCCTGAGGGTTCAAGAACTTTCACCGGATGCATGGGCATCTTCAAGAAAGGAGCATTCCAATTGGCCGACGAACTTCAGTTGCCCATCGT
This sequence comes from Bacteroidaceae bacterium, assembly GCA_045597585.1. Lineage (GTDB taxonomy): Bacteria > Bacteroidota > Bacteroidia > Bacteroidales > Bacteroidaceae > Physcousia. The sequence goes on from JAZLKL010000120.1 coordinate 10,008, forward strand.
CCCTGTCTCCATCAACGGTCCTTTCGACGTATTCCCCCGCACAGCCAAACTTCCCTTGGCACATTGGAGCCGACTCTCCATCAAGATTCACAAGCCCATCCCACCTAAGGGAAAGGGGCACGAGAACGAGTTGGCTACCCTGAAGGAGGCATACGAAGTGGTGATGAGCGGTCTGCCTAAGGAACGTCAGAAATACGTCAAGAATGACGACCAGTAAAAGCATATACATTACGTCATACACATTCTGAATGATACTTATTGCTGATAGCGGAGGCACCAAGACCACGTGGTTGTGCATAGAGAATGGTACTATAGGAAGTACTCAAACAACTCCCTATAATTCTTTGGGAATAAACCCAATAAGAGATTGCAAAGAAATCATCACCCAAGCCATACAGGCTGGTTGGGAAGGTTTGTGCCACGCATGCAAAAGCGAGTTGGAGCAAGCCCTTCAAGCCTCATCCATCGAGGCCGTTTATTTTTACGGCTCAGGATGCATCCCTCCCTACACACACGCTGTAGAACAGGTTATCCAGGACATTTTCCCAAAGGCAAAGGTCGTAGTGGAGAGCGACATGCAAGGGGCAGCCATAGCACTTTGCGGTCATCACGAAGGTATTGCCTGCATACTGGGTACGGGCAGCAACTCCTGCCTGTTTGATGGCAAGAAGATTGTGATGCAGACACCTGCCCTTGGCTACATACTTGGCGATGAAGGAGGCGGTGCTTCATTGGGGAAACGTCTTGTGGGTGATGTGCTGAAAAAACAACTTCCTCCGCATATGCAGGATGCCTTCTTCGAAGAGACGGGGCTTACTCAAGCCGATATTATCGAAAGAGTCTATCGTCAGCCACAAGCCAATATGTTCCTGGCATCCCTTTCGCCATTCCTGCTCAGACACAGGGAGGAGGAAAGCATAAAGAAACTCATCACGGAGGAGTTCCGCCACTTCCTGAAACGCAATATCCTCAACTATAACCACCCAGAACTTCCCATCCATTTCGTGGGAGGCATTGCCGGTGCATTTTCAGAGGAATTGGCATGGGCGGTTGAGTCGGAACACCTCATAATGGGGCAAATATTAGCAAAACCGATAGCTGGAATTGCAGAATATTATACTTCAACGCGAAAACATGTCGTATAACATATAAAAACATTTGGCGAGTAACAAATTTCGGCGTATCTTTGCACTCGTTATCCTGAAAACAAACAATCTTTTTACCTTAAACAAAACTAATACCTAATAGTAGGGGTCCGCTGTGAAGCAGACTCCTATTCTCTTTTTACCCACCTAAGGCTTCTCAGAAACGTTTCATTTGAGAATGCTTTACGTGCACTTTACGTGCGCTTTAGGTGCGCTCACAAATCCGTGAACAACTGTGAGCGAACCTAAAGCGAACCTAAAGCGCATTATGCACTTTGCTCTATAGCTATGCCTATGTCCTCTGCACTATTCGCTGAGCATAACTGTGAACTATGAATTATGAACTATGAACTCACTAAGTGCTACCAATTGTAGCTGAAACCTAAGCTAAGCCACTCCTTAAACATCCAATAGCCACGCTCTGGATCATCCTTGGCCTTGCCGTACTTGCGATCATCAATATACTTGGGATAGACAAACAGTTTACAGTTCAAATACTTGTTAACATTGAATGTGAAGGTGTTCTCCCATTCCATATTTGTATAATGGAAGTTGGTAAACCAATACAAGCGTCCTTGCCACTCGATGTTGTCCACTATCTTCCACTTGTAATTAACCACCACGTTAGGACCCCATGTCCATTTGGTGGCTTGGTTCTCACTATCATTATATCGGGCACGCAAAGTCTTACGGTCCACATAGCGTGCATTCACCTCGACGGGTGCCACATAGAGAGAACCCGTGAACTTCTTCTTGTTCCACTTAAAGTCCATACCAACAGACAGCTGTAAGTAGAGGGGAGAAACAAAGTCGGTAGTCACATTGTAAGAGTTGGTGTTGTAGTTGGGATAGAGCTGTGTATTTGCTTGAAAGCGAACCGTATAAAACCAGTTCTTGAAAGCTTTGTAACCCACCTTGGAGGTAAGACGAAGCAGGTTGTTCGTAACCTTGAACGAGTGGCAGGTATCACCCTTGGTGGTCTGAAAACCCAACTGAGCTTCCAGTTTGTTCTCCCATTGCAGTTTCTGCTTATTGTCATAATTGGCCTCCAGCGTCAGCATCGACAAGGCAGAATAGTTATTGTCGCCACCCTGATACCAGTTGTCTGTAAAATACGACTGGGTGAACTGCAGATCAGCCTTGCCTTTCAGCGTCCAGAAGTTAGGCTTGCGGGTGATGGCAACAACCGACTCTGTCACTTCGTGGTCGATGTCCACCAACTCAATCTGGTCGAGCAGATGACTATCCGTAGTAATGGGCGACTTCACATCGGCCACCATCACACCCTCTTCCATCAGCTTGGCCTGTGTCTGCTTGAACAACCCAGGATAGCGGGCATACATATTAGCCAGACGTTCGTTGATGTGTGACAAGGTAACAAGCTGTTTGTCCTCGCTGGATACCAACATACCTTGCTGTTTACCTACACTATCTCCCCACACGATTCCCATCGACTGACGAAGCGGACTATCATAAACCGTAGCCGTAGAAAAGAGAGGAAAGAAATAAGGATTCATCGTCACCATATCGAAATTTCCGTACGACTTAGGGGCAATGCTGCGATACTTATCCACCAACTTTTGCAGCGAGTCAGCATACTGACTAGCCAGAATGGAAAGCGAATCGACAGATTGAGTTGAGATGCGGCTTGTATGACGCTGTGCTGATGCAGAAAATGCAGAAATCAGCATCAATATAACAAAAAACTTTTTCACAATATACGTTAATTTGAGGCAAAGGTACAAATAAATACACAAACAGACCCTGCTTTCCATCTTTTTTTCGTATCTTTGCGCGATATTATGGGCAATTTCGCACGAAACAGTCATGTATCACCCTTAGTAAATGACCGTATTCGTCGTGCCTGATGGTTAATAAAAGCAGTAATAAACAAAGAAAAATCAAATAATTATGGATAAAAATACAATTACAGGATTTGTGCTTATCGGTGCTGTACTCGTAGGCTTCTCCTACTTCAGTCGCCCCAGCAAGGAAGAAATGGAAGCGGCAGCACGACAAGACTCATTGGCCCGGGTTGAGGCTGCCACGCAGCACAAGCTCGACTCAATCAACCGTGAGAAGCAGGCTCTTCTCAACGACTCGCTCAAAATTGCCGCTGTGACCGACAGCACCAAGGCTTTCTACCTCAACCGTACCGGTGAAGAGAAGGACGTGGTACTGAAAAACAAGAATGTGGAGATTACGCTCAACACATTGGGTGGTACGGTGAATGGTGTGAAGATGCTGAACTACAAGGCTCAGGACAAGAAGAGCCCTGTGCAGTTGCTCACCCCCAACACCAACAACATGGTTTTTGCCATCGAGGGTAAAAACGAGCACATCATCAGCAGCGACTATTACTTCGAGCCTGTCAACCAGACTGACAGCACCGTCACCATGCGACTCACAGCAGGCAATGGCGGTACGCTCGACTTTACCTACAACCTACGTGGTGACAGCTACATGACCGACCTCACCATCAAGGCAAACAATCTTGACCAATACCTCTCGCTCAACGAGCGCAGGATGAACATCGTATGGACGGACACCTGTCGCCAGCAAGAGAAGGGTCACACCTTCGAGAGTCGCTATTCTACCCTCACCTACAAGGAGAAGGGCGACGATACCGACAATCTCTCAGCTTTGGGTAACGTGTCTGAGGAGATTGAGGAAGACCTCGACTGGGTAGCATTCAAGAACCAATTCTTCAGCTGTGTGCTGATTGGTCATCAGAACTTCACTAGGGCTCGTCTTAGCAGTCAATCGTTTGAGAAGGGTGAGAATCTCAAATACTACTGTGCCGACATGCAAACCAAGTTCGATCCCACAGGTAAGGACCCCACCCAGATGCAGTTGTATCTGGGTCCCAACGACTTCCACCTCTTGCAGAAGCATAACGCCCTGAGTACTAGCGGTAAGGACCTTGAACTTGAAGACCTCGTTTATCTGGGATGGCCTTTGTTCAAGTGGATCAACCGTTTCCTCATCCTTAACCTTTTTGACTGGCTTACCGGTTGGGGATTGCCCATGGGACTTGTGTTGCTCTTCCTCACCATCGTCATCAAGGTGCTAGTTTATCCTACCAACCGCAAGAGCTACCTCAGCAGCGCTCGCATGCGTGTACTCAAGCCCAAGATTGACGCCCTAAGTCAGAAGTACCCCAACAAGGAGGACACTATGAAGAAGCAGCAGGAGACAATGGCCCTCTACAAGCAATACGGCGTATCTCCCATGGGTGGCTGTCTGCCTATGTTGATTCAGATGCCTATCTGGATTGCCCTCTTCAACTTTGTGCCCAACGCTATCCAGTTGCGAGGCGAGAGCTTCCTTTGGGCAGAAGACCTTTCAGCATACGATGACGTCATCAACTGGGGTACCAGCATTCCCTTGCTCGGCGACCACTTGTCTATCTTCTGCGTATTGTTCTGTGTAACCAACATTCTGAACACCGTTATCAGCATGCGTCAGCAAAAGAACCAGATGAGTTCGGAGCAGGCTGGACAGATGAAGTTCATGCGCTATATGATGTACATCATGCCTGTAATGTTCTTCTTTATGTTCAACGACTACTCAAGCGGTCTTTGCTACTACTACTTCCTCTCTGGTCTTACCAGCATCCTCATTATGTGGTACTTGCGTAAGTCAACCGATGACAAGAAGTTGCTGGAGCAGCTGGAGGCATATCGTGAAGCGCACAAGAACGAAACCACAAAGTTGTCAGGCTATGCTGCACGTTTTGAGGCTATGCAGAAACAGCGCGAGATGATGCGCCAGATGAAGAACAAGAAATAAGATAATCAAGAAATTAAGATAATCCAGGTATTCTGGTTTCGAAGTCCCGGTCACGGGGCTTCGAAAATCGGATGCCAGGATAAGTAAGTGATCATAATTAGGTTTATTACTTACCATAATTCCATAGTACCCAAGCAACAGACGCTGGGTGCACTAATACCATCAAAAGGACAAACCTCATGAATTACATTACAACCATGACACTTGCCGCAGCCATTTCTGTGGGAACCACCCACACGGCCGTTGCAGCCGAACCCATCGGGAAGCATGAGATAAAGCTCACAAGCGACCGTCTCACCCCCGGAGTACTTTGGGCCATGGGGCGCGTAGGCGCTCATCAGGCCAGTCCCAATGGCAAGCAGATTGTTTATACCGTCAGCTACTATAGTGTTGAGCAGAACAAAAGTCGCACAGCCATCTACCTCTGCGATGCAGACGGTCAGAACCAGCGCCTGCTTACCACAGGCGAGAAGAGCGAGAGCGAGCCAGCCTTTATCCAGGGGGGCGAACGTATAGCCTTCGTGAGTGGTGGCCAACTATGGAGCATGGACCTCCAGGGAGGTAACCGCAAGCAACTCACTCAGGATGACGAGGTGGGCGGTTTCAAGTTCTCACCCGACGAAAAGCACGTCATACTTATCCGAGAAGTGCCTCAAACCACCAGCATACAACCTAAGGAGAAGGATCTTCCCTTAGCCACAGGTATGGTGATTGACGACATGAACTACAAGCATTGGGATCAGTATGTCACCGTTATTCCTCACATCTTCGTGGCACCTTTTGACGGTCAGAAGGTGGGAGATGCCAAGGACATCCTCGAAGGCGAACCTTACGAGTGTCCTATGTTGCCTTTCGGCGGCAGCGAACAGTTCTGCTGGAGCCCCGACAGCAAGCAGGTAGCCTATACCAGTCGCAAAAAGACCGGTGTAGCCTACGCCATCTCAACCGACAGCGACATCTATCTGTATGACATAGAAAGCGGAAGTACCCAAAACCTTTGTAAGCCCGAGGGCTATGTGGAGCCCCAATACGATGCCACCACATCGCTCGAATGGCAGGCAAAGAACAAGTCTGAAGTCGATATCAACGCAGGTTACGACATCAATCCTCAGTTCTCACCCAACGGCAAGATGATTGCCTGGCAGAGCATGGAGCGTGATGGCTTCGAGAGCGATCGCAACCGACTTTGTATTCTCGACCTCGAAAAAGGCACAAAGACCTACGTCACCGAATCGTTTGATTCGGGGGTGGAAGGCTTCTGCTGGGCACCCGACAACAAGACACTCTACTTCCTGGGCGTGTGGCATGCTCGTCAGATGGTGTACTCCACCAATCTGAAGGGGGAAGTGAAACCCATCACAACAGGAGATTACGACTATGGAGCATTGCAGATTATGCCCGACGGAAAGTCGTTACTCGTGGAGCGTCATAGCATCTCTGCACCCTCCGACCTGTACATTATTACTCCTATAAAGAATAAGGTGGCAGTCGTTAAGCAGGTTACTCACGAAAACGACCACCTGCTTTCACAGCTTGCCTTTGGCGAGGTCAAGGAGCGTTGGGTGAAGACCACCGACGGCAAGGAGGAACTCTGCTGGGTAATCTATCCCAGTCACTTTGACCCCAGCAAGAAGTATCCCACCCTGCTCTTCTGCGAGGGTGGTCCACAAAGTCCCGTTAGCCAGTTCTGGAGCTACCGTTGGAATTTTCAGATTATGGCTGCACATGATTACATCATCATAGCCCCCAACCGTCGCGGTCTTCCTGGCTTTGGCAAGGAATGGCTTGAACAGATTTCGGGTGACTACAGCGGCCAGTGTATGCAGGACTATCTCTCTGCCATCGACGACATCAAGCAGGAGCCCTATGTAGATGCTGATCGTCTTGGCTGCGTCGGAGCTTCCTTCGGCGGTTATAGCGTTTACTGGCTGGCTGGCAACCACGACAAGCGTTTCAAGGCCTTCATCGCCCACGACGGCATCTTCAACACCCAGCAGCAGTACGTGGAGACCGAAGAGATGTGGTTTGCTAACTGGGACCTCATGGCAGCGCCATGGCACCGTGGCTTTACAGCCCCTGACCCTGCAAGACTACAAACCGTTGACGTTACGCCCAAGGGCAAGCACAACGTCTATGCTCAGAGTCCTCACCTTTATGTTGACCGTTGGGACACACCCATCCTTTGCATTCATGGTGACAAGGACTACCGCATCCTCTCCAGCCAGGGACAGAGTGCCTTCAACGCAGCCCGTCTGCGTGGCATTCCCGCCCAACTCCTACTCTATCCCGACGAGAACCACTGGGTGCTGAAACCCCAGAATGGTGTGTTGTGGCAACGCACTTTCTTCCGTTGGTTGGACAAGTGGCTGAAAAATAATTGATAATTGATAATTGACAATTGATAATTCAAGTTTCGCATGTATAGGGAGTTAAAGAATATCAAGAAGTTAAAGGAGTTAAAGTCTTTTAACGACGGTCAAAAGTAGATGTCTTGCTCCCTAAGGCACTGTGGCGTACCCCCTGCATACCTAACGTCTTTAACTCCTTTAAATTCTTTAACTCCTTTGACTCCCTTATACTGAAGCATGCGAAGCGTGCGAAAGTTGAATTGATAATTTAATAATTGATAACTGATAATTGATAATATAATGACACAAGCTATTCAGAAAAAATTAAGTGACAGTAAGTCCGCTCGTTGGACAGCCCTTATCATCGTCAGCGTGACCATGATGATGGGTTATTTCTTCACCGACGTGATGTCTCCCCTTGAAGACATGCTCAGCTCCGACCTTCATTGGAACGGCAGCGAGTATGGTTTCTTCTCTGGAGCCTACGGCCTCATCAACGTATTCCTGCTGATGCTTTTCTTCGGAGGTATCATCCTCGACAAGATGGGCATTCGCTTCACCGGTATGATGTCTACCCTGCTGATGTTTGGTGGAGCCGTCATCAAGTGGTATGCAGTAACCTTTGTCGATGAGAATGCCATCGTAGAAGGTTTCCACCTCAACCTGCTCATTATCGAGATTGACACCCCCCACCTCACCAACCTCATTGCCGCTCTTGGCTTTGCCGTGTATGGTGTAGGCTGTGAGATTGCCGGTATCACCGTCAGCAAGGTCATCACCAAATGGTTCACGGGTCATGAATTGGCATTGGCCATGGGCTTGCAGGTGGCCATGGCTCGTTTGGGTACAGCAGCAGCCTTGTTCTTTGCCCTGCCTATTGCCAAGTATATGGGCGGCATCTCTACCTCTGTAGGTTTAGGCGCCTTGTTGCTTTGCATCGCCGTCATCGCGTTCATCGTGTATTGTGCAATGGACAAGAAACTGGATGCAAGTTGTCAGGGAGCAGAAGAAGAGAACAAGGAGAATGCAGAGGACGAAAGTTTCCACATGTACGACCTCAAGGCCATCTTCACCAATCCTGGCTTCTGGGTTATCTGCTTGCTCTGCCTGATGTTCTATGGTGGTGTATTCCCATTCCTGAAATTTGCCACCAAACTTATGATTGTCAAGTATAATGTTCCCGACGACTGGGCTGGTCTCATCCCTGGTCTTCTTCCTTTCGGAACCATCATCCTCACTCCCATCTTTGGAGGCATCTACGACAAGAAGGGACATGGTGTGAAGCTGATGCTGCTGGGTTCGTTGCTCCTTACCCTCGTTCACGTGCTCTTTGCACTCCCCATCCTGGGTGTATGGTGGTTTGCCATCATCAATATGGTCATTCTTGGCATTGCCTTCTCTTTGGTACCCAGCGCCATGTGGCCCAGCGTACCCAAGATTATCCCCATGAAGTTGCTGGGTTCTGCTTTTGCAATGATTTTCTTCATACAAAACATTGGCCTCTCGCTCATTCCCATGGGCATTGGTGAAGTCAACAAGCAGAACACCGGAGCTGATGGTCTGACCGACTATACCACAACGATGACCATCTTTGCCGTACTGGGAATCATCTCCATTGTGCTTTCTCTTTTGCTTCTCCGTCTTGACCATACCAAGAACTATGGTTTGGAGAAGAGTAACATCAAGAAATAACCCTATACTGCGTCACCCCCCATCAGGCAGTACTCCCCTTCGGGGGAGTTAGAAGGGGGTCTTTTATGCGAATAGATATTATCACGGTTCTCCCCGAGCTCGTAGAGCCTTTTGTTCAGGAAAGCATCCTGGGACGCGCCCAGAAGAAAGGACTTGTGGAGATACATGTACACAACCTGCGCGACTACAGCACCAACCGCTGGCGTCGTGTGGACGACTATCCCTTCGGGGGCTTTGCCGGCATGGTGATGCAATGCGAGCCTATCGACCGTTGCATCTCTGCCCTCAAGGCCGAACGCGATTACGATGAGATTATCTTCACCTCGCCCGATGGCGAACAGTTCGACCAGCCCATGGCCAATGAACTGTCCCTAAAGAAGAACATCATCATCCTGTGCGGTCATTACAAAGGCATTGACTGGCGCATACGCGAGCACCTTATCACTAAGGAGGTCAGCATAGGCGACTATGTGCTGACGGGCGGTGAACTGGCTGCCGCAGTAATGACCGATGCCATCGTGCGTATCCTTCCTGGTGCCATTGGTGATGAGCAAAGTGCCCTCTCCGACTCTTTCCAGGACAATCTCCTTGCAGCCCCTGTCTATAGCCGTCCCAAGCAATACACAGCCGTCGATGGTACCGACTGGGGCAGCGTGCCCGACATCCTTCTCTCTGGTCATGAGGCCAAGATCAAGGAGTGGGAACTGCAACAGAGCCTGGAGCGTACCAAGCGACTAAGACCCGACTTACTGAAATAAGTTCCTCTCTTACACAAACTTAAAGTTTGTTATTTCAACTTTGCTCTTATTCCCTACATTTTGACCGCGATCAATAGTATAGGATTAAGGGACTACTTCTAACTAAAACTTCCAAACAAATATGGCAGACAAGAAACCTATGAACCTCTACGTCATTGCCGGTTGCAACGGAGCCGGTAAGACAACAGCCAGTTTTACTGTGCTACCCGAGATGCTCAACTGTCGTGAGTTCGTCAATGCCGACGAGATTGCGGCTGGTCTTTCACCCTTCAATCCCGAAGGCGTAGCCATCCAGGCAGGTCGTCTGATGATTGACCGTATCATCTACCTTTTAAAGGAGGGTACGACCTTTGCCTTCGAGACCACCCTCTCCACCCGTTCCTATGTCAAGCTCATACAGCAGGCACAGCGTCGTGGCTACTTCGTCACCTTGCTTTTCTTCTCGCTCTCAAGTCCCGAGCAGGCCGTGAAGCGTGTAGCCAAGCGTGTCAGCCAAGGCGGTCATAACATCCCTCTCGATGTCATTTACCGTCGCTATCGTGCCGGTCTGTCTAATCTGTTCAAGCTCTACATGCCCGTGGTTGACTATTGGGCATTCTATGACAACTCGATTTGTCCTGCCAATAAGATTGCCTGTGGTTTCAAGGGCAAGAAGGTGCAGATTGAGAATCCCGAGCTCTATGAGGAGTACAATAACAAATATAATAAGGAGGATAAGTGATGAACGAACGTGAAAAAATAGACATGGCACGTCGTATCGACAAAGGCATTCTTCTTGCCCAGACACGACTTATTGAGAAAGCCAAGCGCGATAATCTCTCGCTCGTCATTCGTCGTAACGGAATGGTGGTTGAAATACCTGCCATTGAGTTGTAAATAACGGTTATAAGATTATATGGTTATAAGGTTATAAGGTCGGAGCAAGGCTCCTTGTAAGGTTGTATGGTTATAAGATTGTAGGATATAAGGTTACCATCCGGATGAAAAAACCTTATCCCCCCAAAAACAAAACCATAAAACCATAAAAACTTAAAAAATCAAAACCTCAAAAACAGAAACAATTGATTACATGAAGAAACTGTTCACAATCGTCCTTCTCTGCCTTTCAGCCATCACGGTGCAGGCAGAAGACGGACATTCACTCTGGCTTCGCTACAAGGGTGGCAATCATGCCACCGTCACCACCAACCAGAAGAAGCTCTCGCCTACCCTTGCCATAGCTCAGAAGGAGCTCACAAAAAACTGGCAGGGTGATGAGGAGATAATCCTCGTGCAAGGCGAAGGCAACGGAAAAGAGTCGTTCACCCTTCAGCGCACCGACGAAGGCATACAAGCCTCATCGGCAACCGACAAGGGTTTGCTCTATGCTGCCTACGCCTTGTTGCGCATGCAGGAGACGGGTGAGATAGACCAGCTTACCACTACCCCCATTACCGAGACTCCCTCCAACGATATCCGCATCCTCAACCATTGGGACAACCCCAATGGTACCGTGGAACGTGGCTACGCTGGTTCAAGCTTATGGAAGTGGGATGAGATTACTCCCACCCTCAAGAACGGCAAAGAGGTTAAGTGGAAGAATGCCGAGTTGAAGAAGCGCATCGCCGACTATGCTCGTGCCAATGCCAGCATCGGCATCAATGCCACCGTGCTCAATAACGTCAATGCCAAGCCTCTCATGCTCTCGAGCGACATGATTGGCAAGACGGCCTCTATCGCCGACATTCTTCGTCCCTACGGAATCAAGGTATATCTGGCCGTCAACTTTGGTTCGCCTCATGGCATTGGCGACCTCGACACCGCCGATCCTCTCAATCCCGAGGTGGTCAAGTGGTGGCAGAAGAAGGTTGCCGAGATCTATACCCTCATTCCCGACTTTGGCGGTTTCCTGGTCAAGGCCAACAGCGAGGGAGAGCCTGGTCCTATGGACTACAATCGCACGCATGTTGACGGAGCCAACATGCTGGCAGATGCACTCCATCCTCATGGTGGCATCGTGATGTGGCGCAGCTTCGTGTATGCCAGCGATGGTGGCGACCGTGCCAACCAAGCCTATACAGAGTTCAAGCGTTTCGATGGGCAGTTCCGCAACAACGTCATCATACAGATCAAGAACGGTCCTATCGACTTCCAGCCTCGCGAGCCTATCTCACCCTTGTTCTTCGGATTGGAGAAGACACGCACCATGCCCGAGTTCCAGATAACGCAGGAATATACGGGTCATAGCATCCACACCTGCTTCCTGGCTCCCATGTGGAAGGAGTTCTTCGGCTTCCAGTCGATGTGCTCCACTCCCAAGGCACCAGGACAAAAGCTGCTGGCTGGTGTAGCCAACATTGGCGACGACATCAACTGGTGTGGCAACGATCTGGCACAGGCCAACTGGTATGCCTTTGGTCGTCTGGCATGGAATGAGCAACTGACCTCCGAGCAGATTGCACGCGAGTTCCTGGCTCAGACATTCACCAACGAGCCCAAGTTCGTGGAACCTGTCACCGAACTCTTGTTGCACAGCCGTGAAACGGTTGTCAGCTACATGATGCCCCTTGGCTTGCATCACATCTTTGCGGGTGGCCATCACTATGGTCCTGAGCCTTGGTGTGCGCCTAAGGGATGGCGTGAGGACTGGCTTCCCCGCTACTACCATCGTGCTGATAGCATCGGACTTGGCTTTGACCGCACCCATAATGGTTCAAAGAACACAGAGCAGTACCCCGAGCCCCTTCGTTCTCTTTACGACAACATCAACACATGTCCCGAGAACCTTCTTCTGTGGTTCCACCATGCCAACTGGAATCACCTCATGAGCAATGGTCTTACCCTATGGCACAATCTCTGTGACAAATATGAGGAAGGTGCCCAGCAAGCCGAGAAGTTTGTGGAGGTATGGAAACAGGCTAAGCCCTACATTGACAGCGAGCGCTACGAGAGTATGTTATGGCGTTTCGAGCGTCAGGCACGCGATGCATGGTGGTGGCACGATGCCTGCATCCTCTATTTCCAGCAGTTCTCGCAGTTGCCCATCCCCTATTGCATCACTCCCATGCAATTCAAGCTGGACGACTTGATGAAGGTGAAACTGCCTATCGACAACTACCACGCTCCCAAGCCTGATATGTTGCCATAACCTATTCACAATTAAGAAAGAAGAAAGAAGAATTGGCTGGCGCTGTGATTTGGTGGAACGCACTTTTGAAGAAGTTCAAAGGTCGATGCAAAGACGTAAAGTTTTTTTAGAACCAAATCACAGCGCAGCCAATTTTTCTTTCTTATCTCTTAATTCTTAATTACGTATTATGAATTGTGAATTATGAATTAAACGGCATCACATTCACCACAACCCGGTTCTTGTTCTTAAGAAGCGTCTTGCGGACGAAGTCCTTCACATCGTCCGAGGTGATGGAGTTTATCGTCTTGTCATAGTCGGTAACCTCATCCACACCCCTTTCATTGAACATGAAGACAGCTTCTTCCCAGAACTCGTTATTCTTCAACTTGTCATTATATTCCTTCAGCTCAAACTCCTTGAAGTTCATCAGCTCCGAACTGGTAATTCCATTCTTGGCGATGTCCTCCATCTCATTCAGAAGCACGGAAAGAGCCTCATCCTTGAACTCCACCTTTACGGGACAGATAACCATCACCATGCAACGGTCATTCATACCCACATCATACCTCGTCGCAGCACTCACCGCATAGATTGCCTGACGCTCCTCACGCAGAATGCGGGTGTAGCGCTCGTTCAGAGCCGAACTTATCGCCTTGGCCAGCAACTCGTTCTTTGTACTGTAGGGCACTAACGAATGCCAGTTGACGAAAATCCAGGAGATAGGGTTCTGCATGGGCTGAGTGTAGTGCTTCTCCACCTGTCCCTCGGCATAGCGCAGTCGGTCAACATCCTTGGGTTGTTCCCTTACACCGGGCAAGGGCGCTATGTACTGCTCGACGTAGGCACGCAACGAGTCCTCATCCAGATAACCGGTAAAGTAGAAGTCGTAATTGCCCGCGTTCTGATAATACTCCTTGAACACACGTTGCAGCTGTTCGTAGCTTATCTTATCCAGGTCCTCACTCTTCAGCATCGGACGATTGACGTACACGGTGTTCTTCACACTGTCGTTGAAGACATGGTTCACGTCCGTGGACTTCTGCTGAATGTATTTCTTGAGTTGCAGACGTGCTCTTTCAAACTCCTCTTCGCCATACTCGCAGCCCCCAAACCACACATGCATCTCCTCAAACAAGGTTCTCAGGTCGCGAGGAACGGAATGGCCCACAAGCGTAGTCACATACTTACCCGTCGAGAGCGTGAGCATCGTGCTTTTTCCCATCAGCAACTTATTCATCTCAGCCTCGGTATATTTACCCAATCCTATGCCGTACAGATAGTCCATCAGCATGATGTTCGAGCCATCATCACCTTCTACCATACGTGCAAACACCAGGTCCTCGTCCTTGAACGCATTGTTACCACCCTTTGAGCGAGCCGACATACGTATCTGGTCATACGCGAATTCGGTATGCTTGTAGAACACGTTAGCCCCATTGGGCAGCACCCATTTCTTATAGCCCATGGCAGCCGACTCCTCGCGCAGCACCTTTACCGGCGCAGGCAATTCGGGCACAAGGCTCATACCGTCGGCCATATCCACGTAGGGTTCCGTCTCTGCCGAAGCCCCCTCACCTGCAGCTTGTTCGAGCGCATCCAGACGGGGTTGCCAGTCATCTCGGTCGGGATACATGCCGAAGCAGATGAAGTTGTTTCCGATGCTGGGTGTCAGCTTGCAAAAGTGATTGTGGAAATCTTCCACCCCAAGGTAATCCAGGTTGCCCGTAATCACCATCAGCTTATACCATGCAGGACAGAGAGGGTCACCATAGATGAAATGCTCAATACACTGATTGGTATAATAGGCATTGGGCATCGCCTTGAAGTTCTGTCTGGACAGAGTCTCCAGATACTCGTTGACGTTTCTGTTCAGCTCCGACATGTTGAAGCCATGGGCATGCACCCTCTTCACCTCCGTCAACAGCATCCTGACAGCATCCACGTCGTGAGACAGCTCTGCCGTGCCGTATAGCGACAACGACGAACTTGTGGGCAGTCCTTGGTACTTCTCGTAGCTCGCACTCGCATTCAGCAGCAGGTTTCCCGATGCCGAGCGCAGTTCCATCAAACGCTGGTTCAATGACATGGCCACCACATGACTCATGAAATCATGCATCACGTAGTCCACCGTATTGCGCTTATCGGAGGGGAAGCTGGAATGCTTGAAAAACACGTTGATGTTGGCAAACGAGATGTCGGCATCGCGTGCGGTAACGTAGATGGGGTCCTCGTTGTCGGGCACCAGATACTCCTCATAGGGCACCTCATTCTTGGGGTTGCGCATCGGGCCGAACAACTGCTTGATTTTCTTCTCCACGTAGGCCACGTCAATATCGCCCGACACGATAACCGCCTCAAGATTGGGACGATACCATGTGTGATAGAAATTCTCCAGTTCCTTTCTGTCAAAGTTATTGATCACCTCCATGTTGCCTATGGGACGTCGGAAGCCATACTTCGAACCGTTTACCAGGATGGGAAACAATTCGTCACCCAGTCGGTCCCAGGCATCCGAGCGCAGACGCCACTCTTCGGTCACCACGCCACGTTCCTTCTCGATGGCGCTCTGCGACAGTTCCAGATTGCCGCCGAAGTCCGACAGTATCAGCAAGCACGAGTCAACCGTGCTGCTGCGTGTCACGGGTACATTCAGAATGTCGTACACCGTCTTCTCGGGGAAGGTATGTGCATTGAGGTTTTCACCAAACTTCACGCCAATGCTCTCGCAGTAGCTTATGATGCCACCATCGCGGAAGTGCTTCGAACCGTCAAAGGCAATATGCTCCAGGAAGTGTGCCAGTCCGTTCTGCCCGTCGGCCTCCTGCACCGCCCCTACCTTGATGGCCAGGTGGAAGTTGGCTCTGCCTGGTTCACGGTCGTTAGGGCGAAGGTAGTACTTCAGGCCATTCTCCAACTGACCCACCACATAGCATGAGTCAACGATCAAATCTTGTGCAAAGGCTCCCAGCGAGAGAGCCAGGGCAACTATCAGAGACGATATTCTTAATGATTTCATATTGTTTTTTTATTATTAAGTATGGGTTGGGGTTTTAGAGCTTATAGGTTTCCCTTTTTTAGTACTTCCTGTAGCTGTTCTATCTCGGCTTTCTGGCACCTTCGTGCCTGCATGTGGTGGGTTAAACAACAACATATTGTAAAACTTCTCCATAATCAAGTGCAAAGATACAACATTTTTTTGCGAAATGCAAGAAAAAGGCAGTTTTTTCTCAACATAGAGACGCGGAGACACAGAGGGTTTCTTTAATTCACAATGCATAATTCACAATGCACTATTGGCTGCGCGCATTCTGTCTGGCAATCATCATGCGAATGTAACCAAGCCCTCCCCCTCCTTTTGCCGACGGGTAGAATGTATGCCGCAAAGCGGCGGAGAGGGTCTGGTCTCCCTTCGCTCATCCTTCGGCTTGCACTCGGGTTGAACACGCTTTGCTTACGTCTGGCCTACGTGTTTTTACGTAAGCCAGACGTAAGCCAATTGTGCGCAGATAGGGTGATGGTAGGAGGCAAAACGCACGAAACCCGCTTTGCTCTCCAGTTTTGCAAAGATACGAAATTATTAGGCGTTTTGCAAATGTTTTCATAAAAATCTATATGCACAAAGAGACAGGTTATCTGTGTGCTTTTTGGGGGAAAGCAAAGCATTGCGCCAGCTGTATGCACTTATTTTACTCCCCCACGGGGGTTGGGGGGGCTGAATTATTTGTTTTTCAAATTAAACCTTTTTACTTTTATTCCGTCAAATATAATAACTATACCAAACGTTTTCAAAACCAAAACCCATAAAGAAACTATGAAAAAAACATTTGTACTAGCACTTTGTTTAGCCACAGGACTACACACCTTTGCTCAGATTCAAAGCAACGAGAGTTTGACACTCAACGACAAGGAATACTTTGAGCGACAAGGCGTGAATGTATTGGTTTACAGTAATACCTTCAACGGAGGATTCAACGACGAGAAGAACTCGGGCATTGAAGTCATACACCACGGTGTGCGCACCATTCAGGGCGGTGCCGTGCGTCTGAACAACACCCCCGAGCAATGGGACCTGGTGCCTAAGATGACCCAGCGAACCGTCAACAAGGCCGATGGCTCCATCGAGGTGACCCTGCGCTATGACGACTACGACTTTGAGAGCCGCATCGTAGTGACGGGCAAGGGCAAGGGCGTGGAGATTGCCGTCTATCTGGACAAGCCCGTACCCGAGGCTCTGGCGGGCGAGGCAGGCTTCAACATGGAGTTCCTGCCCTCACAATACTGGAACAAGACCTACATCATGGACGGTCGCCTGAACCGCTTCCCACGCTATGCCGTGAGCGAGACGGTGACACGTCCCAACAGCGAGAAACCCCGTCAGTTCAAGGGGTTCAAGACCTACGACGACCGTGGCACCCAACGCTTCGTCGATCCGCTGCCTATGGAGAAGGGACACACCGTGGTGCTGGCAAGCGACACCCCCGAGCGACTGGTGAGAATCAGCAGCGAGGATGCCGAGCTGAGACTGTATGACGGACGTATGCTGGCACAGAATGGATGGTTCGTGCTGCGCAGCGTGCTCCCCACCGGCAAGACGGGCAAGGTGGTGACCTGGACGGTAGAGCCGAACGCCATACAGGGATGGGTGCGCGAGCCCAACATCGGCTTCTCACAGGTGGGCTACATTCCCGAACAGCCCAAGGTGGCCGTCATCGAACTGGACAAGACCGACAAGGTGCAAGCCAAGGCATCACTCTACAGGGTGAACGACGATGGCAGTGCACAGGTGGCCTACACCGGCGACGTGAAGACGTGGGGAATGTTCTACAAATACAACTATGCCAAGTTCGACTTCTCAAGCGTGCGCCAACCTGGCATCTACTACATTCAGTATGGCAACACCAAGACCAACAACTTCATCATCGACAACCACGTATATGACAAGATAACCGATGCCACCACCGACGTGTGGGTGCCCATACACATGAACCACATGGCCGTGAACGAAGGCTACCGCATGTGGCACGGCGAACCCTTCAAGGAGGGTTACCTGCAGGCTCCGCCCAGCGACCACTTCGACCTGCACAGCCAGGGCAAGACCACCGATACGAAGTACAAGCCCTACGAACTCATTCCCGGACTTAACGTGGGCGGTTTCTTCGATGCCGGCGACTACGACATCGAGACAGGCTCGAACATCAGCGTGGTAGAGAACTTCGTGCGTGCCTGGGAGCTCTTCAAATCGGAGCGCGACGAGACCTTCGTGGATGAGAAGCAGCGCTACGTCGATCTGCACCGCCCCGACGGTGTGCCCGACATCCTGCAGTTCATCGAGCACGGCACACTCAACCTCGTGGCACAGGCCGAGCAGATCGGTCACATGGCCTCTACCCTATCCAACTCGGTACTCGACAACTACCACCACCTTGGCGACATCAGCGCCATCACCGACGGCCTCCACTACGACCCCTCGCTGAAACCTTACGAGGTATCGGCCGATGGCAAGCGCAGCGGTACGCCCGACGATATGTGGGCCTTCACCACTCGCAACGCAAGCCTCGACTTCCGTGCCGCCACCATGTTTGCAGCTGCCAGCCGTGCACTCGAGGGCTACAACGACGACCTTGCCCAGCGTGCCCTCACACAGTCGAAGCGCCTGCTTGCAGAGGCTACCGAGATTATGAGTCAGCGCCAGCAGACGGGTCAGCGTGCACGTGGCAACGGCGACATGGGCAACATGTCGGCCAACCTGCAACTTTATGCTGCCACACACGAGAAGAAGTATCTCGACCTCTTTACCGAGCAGATATGGAAGGCTCTCGACCGCAACGTCAACAGCAGCATACAGACGGCTCTCGACGCCATCCCCTACATGGATGCCCAGTACAAGGAGAAGCTGCGCCCCTACATCGTGAAGTATCAGCAGTACATCGAGGGCCTGGACAAGGAAAACCCCTACGGCGTGCCCATCGGCACAGGCAACTGGGCAGGAGCCGGTGCCGTGCTCTCATTTGGCACCACGGTCAACTTTGCCCACCTCTACTTCCCCGACATCGTGGGCAAGCAGCACATCTATCGCGTGGCGAACTGGCTCTACGGATGCCACCCCTACCACAACTATTCGTTCGTAGCCACCGTGGGAGCCACACGCCCCAAGCAGGGGTTCTATGGCAACAACCGTGCCGACTTCTCGGCTATACCCGGCAACGTGGCTCCCGGTGTGCTCTTCCGCAAACCCGACCACTTTGAGAACTTCGACGACTGGCCATTCCTTTGGGGACAGAACGAGGGTACCATTGCGGGCAACACGCAATACATCATCTTCGGCTCTGCCTTCAAGCAACTGGCGAAGTAGCCCCCCAACCCCCGACTTTTGACTACGGTCAAAATGTAGGGAGTAAGATGGGGGCACATAGCTGCGCGGTGATTGGGTGGAACGCAAAGACGCAAAGCTTTTTTCTTAATTATTATAGAACCAAAAATTTCAAAAAAACTCGTGTTCTTGTGAACTTGTGTTTGGAATAACTGTACAAAAGATTTTTTGAAATCTTTGGAATTTTTGGTTCTAAATTATGTTTCAACGCAAAGACGCAAAGTTTTATTTTTTTCCTCTGAAAACTTAACACCTCTGTGCCTTTGCGTCTTTGTGTTCCCCCAAAAACATTATGATGAGAAAAAAGTTTTTGGGAATTTTGGGTTAATCCAACTCTCCGCGCAGCTAACTCTTCTCTCATAATTCTTAATTGTGAATTGTGAATTTCAAAACATTGACACAAAGACGATTACATGCGTTTTGTGAACTTTTTGTGAACTACTTTATGCATTTGTGAACTTTTTGTAAACTGCATTTTAGCTCACTTTCAAACAAAAACATATAACTTTGCAACATAATCAAGGGTTATTTACAATCTACGATTTATTTGATTATTTACTATTGGATGATTTTTATCTGCATGGAATAAATAAATAATTCAATCGACAAATAAATAGTAAATAGTAAATCTGTAAATAGTAAATAAATAATAGTGTTAGGTTAAAAAAATAAACGCGCATGAAACGGATTCTTTTTTTATTGTCATTTATGATGTCGGCAGCTTCCCTGTCGGCAGAGAACGAAGGGAAGAAGTTGGCAGCCATGCTACAACAATACGTCGAGGCTGGAACGGCTCACCCCGACAGTTTTGCCGTCTATTCCGCCAGATTTGAACGGTACAAAGCAGAGGCCATCACCCCACAGCAGAGGGCTATGTATTCCGTCATCCTGGCCCACATGTATCTCGACCACAAGAACAACGCTCAGTCACAGATACAACACACGGCCGCACCCATCGACAGCATGCAAGAATGGAGCCAACACGACTATGTAGTGGCTTCGCGCCGATGCTACTCGGAGGCATTGAGTAACCTTGAAATGCTCTACCAGATGCCCATGAACGACTGGACGCCTTTGGTGCTGACAGGCACGGATGCCCACATATTTGGCCACAATATGCTTTACCCTATATGGGAAGCCATGTGCGAGGCACAGAGCACATACGCCATATATTTTAACGCGAACAAGGAGGTAAGGACGAACTATCCCTTACCATCGTATGCCGACATGATTGCCTTCTACGAGAGGAAAGGAAAGCGCGAGGCATGCTTTTTCCTTGAGATGGACTCTGTCATGAAGCAAAAAGAGGACAGAACCGAAAACCTGCAACGCATTGCACAGAAGTATAGCGACCTGAACGTATGCACAGAAGCCTTATGGAAAATCGTTGATATAGACGAGACTGGCAGGCGTACGGAAGCTCAACGTGAACAACACTACAAGCAATTGCAAGACATTCTGAAGCGCTACCCCAAGAGCAAGAGTGCCAATAAGATAAGGAATATGATGATAGACGAGAAGAGTCCTGAACTCACTCTTTATATTCCCGAATCATGGTTAACAGGATTGAATACCCAAGTGGCGGTAGCACGTCGCAACATAGATGCCTATACCCTCAGTATATATCATATTTCCGAGGATTGCGACGATGAAGATTTAGAGGATTATTTGTCAAATTATGAGAATCTTGACATGGAAGAATACCATGAACTGAAAAGCCTCCTGAAGAAAAATGCCACGCTTGTCAGCAAGACGAGCAGCCACATAGACAAGCAGGAGTCACCCTTCAAGATCTACCAGGACACTTTGAACCTGAAAGTGAGCGAACATGGATTGTATCTGGCTCTTGTAAAATATCACACACCCATAGCAGTGGAGGAAAAAAGTGTTTCGGCTATGCCTTTCCATGCCACACGTCTGCGAGCCGTGGCACACGAGGTGGGAAACGACTACCGCCTGACGGTTGTGGATGCCATCACAGGCGTTCCCATGCCAGGGGTAGAGGTGCCCGTGGAATGGCAGAAAAACACACGCGAACAGTACGACACCTTACGCAGTACGCTCGTCACCAACGAACGAGGTTTCGTGACGATAGAAAGCAAGGAGGAACGTAAAATCGTGGCATCGCTACACCACGGCGACGACCATTTCCACAATGAAATGATCATACAATACGATTGGAAATGGAAAAAGAACACCGATAATGAATACATCAGTATTCTCAACACAGACAGGTCAATATACCGCCCCGGACAGACGATCAACATCTCGGCCATCATCTACCGTCAGCACGGATGGGATGCCGAGACGTTAGAGAAACAACAGGTCAGATTGCAGATTAAAAGCCCGAAGTCAGGAATCATTGCCGACACTACCCTTGTTTCCGACGCATTGGGTTGCGTATCATACTCCATGCCACTCAAGAAAACAGCAGAGTTGGGAACGTACTGGATAACATTGGGGGAGGAACCCTGTACTTCATCATGCTCCATAAAGGTGGAGGAGTACAAGCGTCCTACCTTTGACGTGCAGATAGACAAGCCGGTATTGTCCGACAGCATCATCTTCACAGGCAAGGCCATGACCTTTGCAGGTGTACCCTTGCGCAAGGCATGCGTCACAGCAAGCTATCAATGGAGCCGGTCAAGCTGGGAATACTATGATAGCGAAATCGACGAAATGCCATGCCCAACGGTATGGACAGACAACAAGGGTTGCTTCTGTATAAAGGTGCCCAGGACATTCAGCCCTCAAGAGTTGCGAAACAGACGCTGGGTGCAACTCAAGGTCAATGTGACGCATTCAAATGGCGAGACCCAATCGGCCGAGGCGTCAGCTTCGTTCAACTCCACCCCCTTGCGCATGAATGTCATGATGGATGTATTACAGGACAAGGATAACCTAAAGCCTTGGTTGTTCGTACTGAACGATGCCATCAACAGAAACGTGGAGGGTGAGATACACGTTGTGCTGAAGAAGGAGGAGGAAATTGTATTCAGTACCACCCTGCAGAGCCAGAAGAAAGAGATACCCCATGGCTTGCGCGACGTTCCCTCGGGCATCTACACACTACTAGCCGAGGCGGTGGTGAAGGGCGATACGGCCAGAACCACGCAAAAGATTTATGTCTTCTCGATGCACGAGAACACTTTGCCTGCAGACATAAAATTCTGGTGCTACTGTCCCGACGACAAGGTCTCGAAAGAACACCCTGCACAGATACAGATAGGCACCTCGCTCGACGATGTCTGCATGTTTTACAGGGTGTCAACCCAAGACAGCATCTATCAGGACGAGATTGTGCAAGTAAGCCATGAAGTGTTCAACGTGACCGTACCCTATGACGAGAGCATGAAACATGGTGCATCCCTATTGGCATTCTTTGCCAAAGATGGAAAATTCTATAAAGCGAAAATAGACCTGAAAACCCCAAAGAACGACTACAAACTAGAGACTCACTGGACGACATTCCGCAACAAACTGCAACCGGGTCAGCACGAAACATGGTCGCTCGCTGTGAAGCGTCCCGATGGCTCTCCTGCCAATGCCAACGTGCTGCTCACGATGTATGATGCCTCGCTGGATGCACTGGCCAAACACAGCATGCGCTATTACGTAGATAGATCGTACATCTTTGGTTCCTCATTCTACAGCCATAGCGATTTCCACCCGACGTATAATATCGTGGACATCTACCCAAAGGAAAAGTATGAATATTTATGGATGTTTGGCACGCTGAACATAAAGCAACTCCACAAGCACTCCGGCCAATTGCGCTTACGTGGAACGTCAAATTTGCCCATAATGGAAGTCAGCTTCGCAGCTCAGTCAGTGGGCAGCAAGGAGTTCAGAGGATTAGGAATCACCTCGGCAGATGAAGCGCTGCAAGGTAGAATTGCAGGACTTGAAATCGTGCCAAACCTTGCCGACGATGAAAGCCAGAACATCATGGGATTGGCAGGAGTATCTCCCGTAACGAGAACCAGCCTCATAGAGAATGGGATTGCAGGCAATACCAACATCACTACGGATGATGCTGGCAAGTGCACAGAAGCCGTGGATTGGTCGAACATTCGTCGTAACTTCAACGAAGTGGCATTCTACGCTCCACAGTTGCGCACCAACGAGCAAGGCGAGCTGACCATCAGCTTCACCTTGCCACAGAGCCTCACACGATGGCACTTGCTGGGAGTGGCACACACCCACGACATGCTGACCGCCCTGCTCGACGATAGCATCGTGGCTCAGAAGGTGCTCATGGCTCAACTCCACCTACCCCGATTCCTCCGTGTAGGCGACGAGGCCGTACTGACTGCCACGCTGCAAAACATCGACTCCCAGAAGGCAGAAAGTGGCTCGGCATTCTTCGAGATACTCGATGAGCAGACCGAAGAGGTGCTGGAGCGCCACAAGGTGCAGTTCCAACTCAATGCCTTGTGCGATACGGTGTACCACTTCAACTATAAAGCTGTCGATCAACACCGCTCACTCATCTGCCGATGGAAGGCTGAGGGTACTACCAGCAGCGATGGCGAACAGCGCCTGCTGCCCATCCTGACTGACAAACAGACGCTGACAAAAAGCAAGGTCATCACGCTTACAGACAAGGGTATAACCACCTACAACCTGCAGACGCTGTTCCCCGATGATGCCACGCAGCGCAACCTCACGGTGGAGTACACCACACATCCCATCTGGTGTGCCATCCAAGCTTTGCCCACGCTCTTCAAGCCACGTCACGACGACGTGTTCTGCCACACTTCAACCTTCTATGCAGCCAGTCTTTCACAATACCTGTACGACAAAGTCAAGGACTACGACAAGATGGATACTATCACCATCGATTCACTTGAGGACATCCGCACGCAAGCCTTCAGCAAGCTGAGCGAATTGCAGAACCCTGACGGTTCATTTGCATGGTTCCCAGGTTTGAGTGGCAGCACCTATACGACACGCGAGGTGGCATTCCAGCTGGCACGCCTGCTGTACGTCACCCACCACACCGACAAGGAGGTGGAGCAGATGACCGACAAGGCTTTAGGATTTATGCGCAACGAGTTGGGCAAGATGTCGAAAAGCAGCACCATCACCACCTCTACCCTGCGTCATCTGTACATCGTGAGTATATTGGGCAAGGCGCTAAATGCCAACGAGCAACGTCTGCTGAAGCAACTCCCCTCGGAGGCAAAGGAATGGTCGATTGAAGACCAGGCGCTGGCCAGCATCGTGCTGCACCTGCAGGACAAGAGCCGTGCAACAAACCGACTGATGGAGATTGTGAAGAAGCATCTGGTGGGCACACCCGAGACGGGCAAGCACATCGAACATCTCAGCGGAAGCTTCACAAGCATAGATCGCAAGATTCACATCCACACCCAGATAATGGAAGCCTTGCTGATGGTAAATCCCGATGACAAGACGCTGTGGAACGAGATGAAGCAATGGCTGCTGATGGAGAAGCGTACCACCGACTGGGGAAGCTGCATCAACACCCTCGATGCCATCCATGCCCTGCTCGCATGCGGTACGGATGACCTCAACGACAACAATGAGGACGTGCTGACCATCAAGGGCAAGCGCTACACGCTCAGCCTTACGCCTCCCAGCAACGCCAAAGGCTACCTGCACTCAAAGGTGGACATCAGTTCGCCCAAGAGCATCAGCATCCACAAGAAGAGTGCCGACACAAGCTGGGGTGCCGTATATGCAGAGTTCGAGCAACCGATAGATAGCGTAAAAGACAGCTGGCAGGGCATCCACATACGTCGTGAGATGAGTGCCCCCCAAACGAGTCAGGACGGAAAGATGCACGTAGGCGACAAGGTATATATTCGCTACGTCATCACCGCCAAGCACGACTTCGAGTACGTCATGCTTCATGCCCCACGTCCTGCCTCAGCAGAACCAGCAGATCAACTCTCGGGCAGCAGATACAGCAACGGCCTCAGCTTCTACCGCAGCGTGAGAGACAGCAGTACCGACTACTACATAGCTCACCTTCCCAAGGGTACCTATGTATTGGAGGAGGAGTGCTTCATTGACCGTAATGGAACCTACAGCATGGGTATTGCCACCATCGAGTGCCTCTATGCTCCTGAGTTCCGTGCCTATACTGGAAACGTCAAGATAAGACCAGAAGACTAAGAGGGAGAAGACTCTCTCCCCGCCCTCCCTCAGGGAGGGAGTCTTCTGTTCCTTGGGATTTTCTCCAAGATTCTAAATTAGATTTTCACTTGATTTTGAGGCCGTAGGCCGACGCCAAATATGTTGTTCCCTTATTTTTTATTTAGATTTTAACCCGGATTTTTTCAAACGCAAAGACACAAAGGTTTATTTTTCCTCTGAAAACTTAAAACCTCTGTGCCTCTGCGTCTCTGTGTTTAAAACCTTTAATTCTTTGCGCCTTTGCGTTCCACCAAAGCATTGCGCCAGCCGAATATTCAATATTTCCTTTTCAGGATGATATAGATGATGACAGGAGCTCCGAAGATGGGGGTGACGGCATTGAGGGGTATAATCATCTGCTGAGGCATTACGCAGATGAGGTTGCAGAGCATAGCAATGACTCCACCCGTCAGCATGGTGGCGGGAAGAAGCACCTTGTGATCGGAAGTACGAACCACCATGCGGGCAATGTGAGGAACCGCCAAACCGATGAACGAGATAGGACCACAGAAAGCGGTGGTGACGGCCGTAAGAATGCCTGTTGACAACAACACCATGCGACGCACCTTGGCAAGGTTGATACCAAGGTTGCTGGCATAGTCCTCACCCAGCAAGAGGGCGTTGAACGATTTGATAAGCACCATGGCCAGCACAATGCCCACCAGCGAGATGCTACACATGAGAGGCAACTGTGCCAAACTGACGTTGCTGAAACTACCCATGCCCCAGCTCACGTAGCTGTGCACATTCTCCACCGTGGCAAAGAAATTGAGCAGCGTCACAGCCGAAGAGGTGAGATAGCCCACCATGATGCCCATGATGAGGATGACGAGGTTGTTCTTGAGAAACCTGGTAACGCCCAGATAGAGCATCGTGATGACCACGGCACCCATAAAGGCACCTGTCACCACCGACAGACTGCCTCCCAATTGCAAACCGCTTCCCATCTCGCCACCAGCACCTAACACGCCTCCCATGGACAGCATCACGATGGCCACACCCAGCGAGGCACCATTGGAGATGCCCAGTACCGAAGGTCCTGCCAGAGGATTGCGGAAAAACGTTTGCAGCACCAAGCCCGACACAGCCAGCGAGGCACCACAGAACAAGGCCGTGATGGCCTGTGGAAGACGCGACTGCAGGATGATGAAATTCCAACTGGACTTGTCGGCATCGCCCCCCGTAAGCACACGCATAGCCTGATCGAACGGTATGCTCACGCTACCGAACACCAGGTTGCACACGAAGAGCACCACGATGCTTATGGCCAAGAGGATGAGTATCGTTCTGTGCCTCATGGCTCCACGTGTTGGTAGTAAGTGGTGTGATACCCTTCACCCATCAAGCCTGGGTGGAAGATGTGCACATACTCGCGCAGCAACACTTCGGGGTGGAAAGGAGTCACCATATAGAAGTCGGTGTGACTGAGGTTCACACCCCACACCTTGTGCTGCTGGTAGGCCTTGAGGCGCACATATCCGTCCCAATCGGCGGCTATGTCGCTTTCGGTGAGGTCACCCTCATCCTTGTAGTATTTCAGCATCCAGATGTCGGCATCCAGACCTCTGTCCAGTACCACCTCAGGACTATAGGGCACACTACCGTTGGAGGTCTCGTCGAAGAAGACATACTTGCCACCGGCATCGGTGATAATCTGTCCCACGGTACTGGCTGCACCTGCCACATACCAACTGGAATTGAGTCGCTTACCATCCAGCACAACAGGCTTCTCCTTGATGTCCTTCACCTTGTCCTTCAGTCCATTATATTCCTTCTCGATGTGTACGAAGATGCTATCGGCCTTCTCGCGCTTGCCTACCAGCAAACCATAGAATCGCATCCACTCGGCACGCTGCAGGGGACCAGTCTCCATATAGTCGCAACATTCTATCACAGGAATGCCCACGTTGAAGAGTTTGGCATAACTGTTGTTATCCTCCATGGCCGAGATGATGACAGCGTCGGGCGAGAAGTCGATGACCTTCTCCACGTCCACAGCCTTGCTTGTACCGCAATCCACCACCTTTCCACTTCGGATGTCCTCTTGCAGCTTGTCGATGTACATATATTCGCCATCGCCCACGGCACCGATGGCATCGAGGGCTCCCAACTCATTGAAGAGCGACGAGTGCACGGACACGTAGCACAGCATGCGTGAGAGTGGAGTGCGAATGAGGTCGCCTTCGGGCAGTTGAGTGGGTACCTCGGCATCCTTGGGCACCAGCACATAGCGATGCAGCACGCGGGTGGAGTCCCACGGATTCTTAATCTCTGCAGCCACATATCCCTCGCCCTCCTTGAGCTGTATCATCGTGGCATACTTCATCTCAATATTGTGCTGCACACCCTCTGTGTGCTTTGCTTCCTTCTGGCAGGCCGACACCGTCAGCATCACGCCAAGCATCAACAGATGCAATATATTTCTTGTCTTCATATTATATTCTTAATTTACTGGGTTTACTGACAAAGCAATCTAATCCCACACGGGTTGCGACACACTACCCCATTGCTGCAGGTCGGCGTTAGCCTCGATACGATTCTCTATGGCATCATCAAGCGGAGCAAAGAAGTCGTAACCCGTGATACGCTCTATCTCATCCACAGAGCACACAGCATCCTCCAGCCACTGCTCTGAGGCATCGTTGCGATAGATAAATCCCAAAGCCTTCTCGCTTCCCTGGCGCGTGGAGAGTATGACTTTGAAGAACTTATGCGGAATGCCCACAAAGAAGGACTTCTTCTTGTTGAGGTTTTTCACCTGTCGGTTCTTCTCGTAGATAGGACCACACACAATGTACACACTACCCTCTTCGGCAGCCCATTGACGCTCGGCACGCTCCAGCCAATCCCACCAAAGCTTGTTCAGTTCAAAGGTCTGCGGACACATATTGGTCATGTAGAATGAATCGTCCATAGCCTCACGACTCCACTTTTGGTCGCCAGCCGGACACATATGTCCACGGCTATAGCCCGAACCGCTGTAGGTGCTGGGGCGCACGGCGTGGCGTGCAGGTATTGTGGAATCTTCCTTGAATTCCTCACCACGTCCTACCCTGCCCTTCGACTCCTGGCGCGTAAGTTGCCAAGCTACCCAGAAAGGGTTATGGTTGAGGGTGTCATAGCTCAGCGTGTAGCCGGTATGCTCCACCAGCACACCATGGCTTGCACCACCCTGAGGCAGTTCAAGAGGCGCAGTTGAGGTCATGGGGGAGTACAACTCGCTCTTGCCGGTGCCTTCTTCATGGGCAGCACGCCCATTATCCGGCAAGGTCTGCTGCGCCGTACTCTTTTCTGTCGTCGCGGCATCCTTGTCATGCTGACCACCCTTCAGCCAGTAGCCACCCAGCGTCAAGAGGGCAGCCGCAAGTACGCCAAAACTTGTTGTTTTCTTATTGTTCCTGCTCATTGTTTTCATTGGTTTACTTCATTCGTATCACGAAGAAGTAGCTATTATGCTGCAAAGTTAGCAAATAATACATACATAAGCAAGGTAATACGGCCTCAAAACATCATTATATACACCTTACTTGCTATTCTTTTGCCTGAAAATGTTGCATATCTCGTGTATAATACCTAAATTTGCCTTCGTTAACGAAAACTTTTACTAACATTTATATTTTTTACCAGTATGCTAAAAAAACTGCATTTCATCACACTTTCGCTGGCCATGTGCCTCAATGCCCATGCACAGCAGTCAAACATCAACCTCAGTCACAATCCACAAAAGGACACCGAAGGCCTCATCCCCTTTAGTGCCTCGCTCAACTCTCCGCAAGTGAACGATGACCATACCGTGATATTCCGCATCAAGGCACCACAGGCAAACGAGGTAAAGCTGTCGGGAGCCATGCTCACGGTGATGCACGAGAAAAATCCCCTACCCTTCACCAAGGACGAGAACGGCATCTGGACACTAAAGATTGGACCTCTGCCCGTGGACATGTATCAATACAACATCGTCATCGATGGTGTCAGCATGGCCGACCCCAACAACACCTATGCGGCCTTCACTGCCATGCCTCCCTACAGCGAGCTGATAGTGCATGGCGATGGACCACAGTGGTATGATGCCAAGACCGTGCCCCATGGTTCTGTGACACGCCACATCTACACAAGTTCCGTGACAGGCGGCGAACGCGAGATGTACGTATATACCCCTCCCACGTATAATCCCAAGAAGAAATACCCTGTGCTCTATCTCATGGGAGGTAGTGGTGAGCTTCCCTCAAACTGGATGTACGACGGCCGTGTGAACTTCATCATGGACAATCTGCTGGCCGAAGGCAAGGCAACCCCCATGATTATAGCCATCATCAACAACCAGGTAGTGCACCGTAACCATCCCAAGCATGCCGACCTCACATTCGACGTCATGGCACGCGAATTGCGCGACGTTATCGTTCCCTTTGTGGACAGCCACTACAACACCGTGGCCAATCCGCACGGACGTGCTTTGTCGGGTCTTTCGATGGGTGGACGCCACACCATGTTCAGCGGTATGGAGAGCAACCTCGACGTGTTTGGCAACTTCGGAGTGCTGAGTGCAGGTGATGGTAACCCCGAGAAGACTATGCCCAAATTCTTTAGCACGAAGGATGTCAACAGCAAGATTGACTACCTCTTCATTGGACAAGGCACAGAGGAGGAGGCTGGCTTCTTCAACGCACGTGTCAAGGGCCTTACCGATGCCCTTAAAGCCCACCAGATTAAGCACGAATACTACGCTGGTGGTCACGGTGGACACGACTGGTCAACATGGCGCCATCTGCTATACTATCGCTTCCTTCCCAATCTCTTCAAGAATATCAAATAGCTTGATGAGCCTTAGGCACAGTTTGATGGTGCCTTGCTTTTTTGAATACTTCGGGCATCCTTCGGGTTGCACTCAGGTTTAACACAATTGGCTTACGTCTGGCTTACGTGTTTTTACGTAAGCCAGACGTAAGCCAATGCTGTACTCAGTAGGCACTCAATAGAGGCTCAATGGAGGTTCATAGGAGGAAAAAAGAAGGGATAGCGAGAAAAAAAGCTCCCTCCGCTCTACCCTGGAGAGATGCCCATCCTAATGATGAGCGCCTTGTAGAGGTTGAGCGGAGGGAGTTTTATGTATGCTTACTTGCAGCTGCAACGAGCCGCAAGTATGCTGCTATTGTGCTTACTTCTGCACCATCTCGGTCTTGGTGTTGGCAATGACAGCACCACCACCTACACCGCACTCAAACTGGCCGAGGCATGCACCGGTATTGCCATCGTACATAACCACGTAGCCAGCCACCTTGTAGTCGGCACTGGTAGTGCCAGCCTTGAGCTGATAAGAGGTAATGAAGACTATATTCTTGACGGGGTCAACAGAAATCATGTTGGGATACAGAACCTCATCGCCGGTGCAGAAGGTAGAGAGCTTGCCACTCTTCACGTCGTACACCTTGTACTCGGGAGCATGACCCTTGTAGGGAGCGTCGATGATGTAGATCTTGTCGTTGCTGGCAGCAATGGTAGAAGCTGCACCGATGGTCTTGAGAATCTTGCCATCAGCATCAATCTCAAAGAGGTTCTGGTCAATCTGACTGCCACCTTCGCCACCATAATAACCCTTGTCCTGCATGAAGAGACGGCCGTCCACAGCTACCAAGGCGGTGGGGTTGCGGAATGCGTCGTTGGTGATGATGGTGCTCTGCCCCGTAGCCACGTTGATCTTGGTCACGCTGGGAGTGCCATGCTCAGCCTTGCCATACTTACCGTAGTCGGTATCGCCAGTATAGACACAATCGTTGTAGAAGCAGATACCATCGCTGTAGTCACCACTCTTGAAGGTCTTGGTGATGGTGTTGGTCAAGGTATCGATGGCGAATACAGTATTGGCGTAGCTTGCTACAAAGACATAGCCATTGCCAGCACATGCACCACGGCCTTTCACACCCACGCCGTCAACCTCAGTCTTCAGGGTAGCTACCTCCTTGAGAGTCTTGCGGTCGGCAATGAATACGGTGTTCTCTACCGAACCTACAACGTAGATCTTGCTACCGTAAACCACACAACCGGGCAATGTAAGACCCAGCGACTTGCCATTGGCAGCTTGATACACATTCTGTGTAGCGGTCTTGGTGTTGTAGTCGTAGTAGGTAAGCGAACCGTCGATCTTACCCGACTGGTTACCACTGTTTACCACAAACACACCCTCAGAGGTGGTTACTTCTTTCAACTCAGGAGCCTCGTCCTTGTCGTCGCACGATGTCAAAGTCAATGCGGCAAATGCTGCCATAGCAGCAAACGAAATGTACTTTTTCATTTTAATTATCAGTTAATTATACTATATTGTTGTTACTATATTCCTTACTTAAGTTTCCCCGGGAAAACTTCTAAAACTTATACCTCGCCGTGCACATCCACGACCTTCCTGGCATGGGATAATACCCCACTATCTCGTACTGCGTGTTGAGAAGGTTCTTCAGGTCGAAACGCAGATGCACATAATGGCGACCCTTGAGGGTAAGGGTGCGGTAGAGCGTAAGACCGAGGTTGGTATAACCTGGCAGCATAGTGCCTCGCCAATGCTCGTTGTTCGGCCATCGACTGGTTGCCACCACCGCATTGACAGAGAGGTTTGCCCACGGATTCTCCCACGCCAACGAAGCACTACCACTCTGCTCAGGGGTGTAGGCCACCTGCAGATTGTAATAGGGTGAAACAGGGCCACCTGTCTTGTCGCGCACCTTCTGCAAGGTGTAGTTGCCCGAGAAGAGGAGCCTATGCTGTGACGACAGCTGCTGATGCACGAAAGTCGTGACATCAAGTCCCTGGGTGTGCACACTACCCAGATTCACGTTCGTCCACTTGAACATGTCGTAGGGGATGGACACAATCTTGTCCTTCACCTTATTGAAATAGCCATCGACCGTGAGACCGAAACTGGACGACAAGCCATAGCGACGGTTCCACGTCATGCCCAGGTTGACCTGTTGCGTGCGCTCGGGATTGAGGTCGGTACTACCATAATGCTCATAGTATGACTCGCTGAAAGTAGGGGCACGGAAGATGTCCTTGTACGATACACGAAGATATAAGTCCTCCTTTCTCAAAACCCTATAGCTTACTGACAGCGAAGGAGATAAGTGGTCAATATTCTTGGCACTCTCTCCCATTACCGCCTTGTTGCGATAGAGTGATTCGAGAAGTCGGCCCACAAGGGTAAGACGTCCGTCGGTGTACTTCACAGCCACCGTCTGCAACACGGTGTTGCGACGTGGAGACCGATAGGTGGAGACGTCGCCACCCGTGAGATTGTTGAACGAATAGTCGGCAGAATAGTCGGCAGACAAGTGCTTGTTGAAGGTATAGAGCAAGCTGGCCGAGGTGTAGTATTCGCGCTGCCAATACTGATGGTCCTTCACCCCATGCGGATAGGCAGGATCCTTGTAGTCGGTCATCAGATAGTTGAACTTAGCCACGTATGCCAGCTTCAGTTTGGGTGCCAGTGTGGCATTCCAACCCAACTGCGCAAAGGCATTCTGGTCGTGCATGTGCTCACGACTATCGTTGACATAGTAATGCACCATACCAGGCAACTGACGTGAGTTGTCGTAGAAGTAGGTCTTGAGCGTCAGCGTGTGGTCGTCGGTAGGACGATACACCAAGCTCAGTTCACCATGCCCCGAGTTCATGCGCGAGTTATTGCGTCGGGCGTTCACCTTTTGGCTCACGTTGTCGATGGTATAGGGATAGTCGTTGTCGGCATGGATGAAGTCACCCACCACTCCCATGCCAAAGCGACGGGTGAAGTTCTTGTCGAAACGGATATGCGGATTGAGGTAGTCCCATGACCCTGCGCGCAACTGTACCGTGGCATGTGCCGAGAGGTCGTCGGAGGGCAGTCGCATGGTGTTGACATAGAGCGAGGCTGCCGCAGCGGCATTTCTGGCTGGCTGGAAGATGTCATCGTGATCGCCCACCACCAGCGAGAGGTCGGAGACGTTGTCCAGCGAGTAGCGCGACATATCGATGCTGCCCGACTGGTTATTGCTCAGCGACACGCCATCGTACACCACCGAGGTGTGCTTGCTGCCAAAGCCACGCACACTCACCGTCTTCAGGCCTCCTGCACCCCCATAGTCGCGCAGTGTGATACCAGGCAACTTACTCAAGGCGCTGCTCATGTCGGTCACTCCAAGACGGTCAAGACTGCTTTGCGAGAGTGAGTACATGGGAGCCGTACTACGATAGTCGTTCGTCTGCACACCACCCAGCACCACGACCTCGCCCAGCGTGTCGTTCTTCACACGGGCCTCATCGTGTTGCGCATAAAGGCGTGCCACACTCACCATCGTCACGCACATGACGACGCACAATCGCAATCTGTACTTTTTCAATTGAATAGAAATTATTACGCCCCTATCCTGGGGGCAGGTTAATAATTGATGGCCGTGGCAGGTATTCTGGCTTACCGACGAGTCGTGGTCGTCTTCCCAACCTTGTGGTCAGTGACGTCTTTGACCAGCTCACAATGCGGTTCACAGCTGCAGGAACAGCTCAGGTTCTTCACCTGATTCCCTTGCACGAGGAGCGTCAAGAAACCATTCTGCGGCGACCCTCGTTTCCAAAACCGGGTGCAAAATTACACCATTCCATCGAAATCTGCAAATAAAAACAACATTTATCTGCTTTATGCGCACATATTGAAATATTATGAGTATATTTGCAGACACAAAGTTTAACAAAAAACAACAAAAACAAGTAACCATGAAGAAAATCTCACTTTTAGGCATTGGCCTGATGCTCTCAGCATCAAGCATGATGGCGCAGAATACGCAGCCATCCACCAACATTCGCAACGCACGCTTTCCTCAGATTACAAGCGACCATCGTGGCGTCTTCCAGCTGCGCGCTCCCGAGGCAAAGGATGTGCAGGTTGACATCTGCGGCAAGAAGTACCCTATGACTCGCGACGACAAGGGTGTATGGACGGTAACTACCGACCCTCTGATGTCGGGCATCAACTATTATTTTATGTACGTGGATGGCGTACAGGTCAGCGACCCCGCCAGCGAGACATTCTATGGCTGCAGTCGTATGTCGAGTTGCCTTGAGGTGCCCTATGCTGAGGGTGACAAGCGCTTTGAGATGGCCGACGTGCCTCATGGCGAGACCACGATGCGCCGCTACTACTCAAAGACGGAAGGTGCCTACCGCCGTATGTTCATCTACCTACCTGCATCCTACCAGAAGGATGCCAAGAAGACTTACCCCGTGCTCTACATCCAGCATGGTGGCGGCGAGGATGAGCGCGGATGGGCTTTGCAGGGTCGCACCGACATCATCCTTGACAACCTCATTGCACAAGGCAAGGCAAAGGATATGATTGTGGTAATGCCCGATGGCAACTGCCGCGATTTCATCAAGGAACTCACCGAGGAGGTTATCCCCGTGGTAGAGAGCACCTATCGCGTGAAGAAGGACGCTGCCAGCCGTGCCATGGCAGGACTCTCAATGGGTGGCATTCAGACACTCAACATCGCAGTCGAGAAACCTGAGCTCTTCCAGTATATTGGCGTGTTCAGTTCAGGTTGGTTTGCCAATGGCAACAACCGCATGGGGGGCAGCAACCAGGAAGACCCCTAC
Source organism: Bacteroidaceae bacterium (assembly GCA_045597585.1). GTDB lineage: Bacteria > Bacteroidota > Bacteroidia > Bacteroidales > Bacteroidaceae > Physcousia. The sequence continues at coordinate 45,002 of JAZLKL010000120.1, forward strand.
AAGAAGCTTTCGGCACGCAAGGAATACTACAACAAGCAGTTCCGCGAGTTCTACCTCACCATGGGCGACGAACAGGACATTGCCTACAACAACTGTAAGGTGATGCGTCAGCGCTTCGATGAGATTGGCATCAAGTACAAGTATTTCAGCACTCCCGGTGGTCACACATGGCCTGTTTGGCGTGAGAGCTTGTACCAATTTGCCCAGCTACTGTTTAAGTGATGATAAGTAAGTGATTCCAGTTTCGCAAGCTAACTTTTGGGAAGTTAATGAGTTAAGGGAGCATTCCCTTAACTCTGTATTGTCACTTGCGTGGCACCATATCCGTACTCGCGGAATGAGGCATCCTGCCAACTGCATTTCTTGTAGCGGTATTTCAGTTCCTGCAACAGGTTGCGACGCAGCACGCCATCGCCCTTGCCGTGGATGAAGACAATCTTCTTCCCCGTATGCTTGAGGTTCTCATCCATCACACGGCGAAACTCCTTCATCTGATACAGCAGGATGTCGGCATTACTCATGCCGGCAGCTGTATCGAGTAGTTTGTCGATGTGAAGGTCAATCTCAAGGATGCTGTTTTTCTTTGTATGAGGGGCTGCGGGTTCTTCCTTCACCCTCGGGCTTTTCTGAGGAGTTGCACCCTGCATAGCGGTTTGCAGCTTCTCTGCATCAACAAACAAGGCACGTACCGACTTGTCATCGCGCACCACGGGAACCTCCCATGTGGGCGAGTCAAAATGCTGTGAGGCGTGGAACGAATGCAATTTATAGAACTTGGTGCAATCCAGTTTGATCTCGGTAGTGAGGGCAGGCTTCAAGGTGAACGACTTGCCTTCCTTCCATGCCAAAGTTTGCACGCACACGTATTCCAGGTCGTTAAGATCCTCTCTCTCAAGCGTCTCCACAAACACCTTGCCATTGGGAGGCACCACGCCATTAAAGCGCATCGCCCAGTTCTCCCCTTGGGCATGCATGTAGAGCACCTGCACGTAGTAGTTGCTCTCGTTCACAAAGTAGGTCTTGATGCTCGACGACGATACGCGTTTCACGTCGGTGGGCACAAAACATAGCGTGAGGTTCTGCACATCGGCTCCCTTGCGCTCCAGAGGAGTTGCCTTGAAGGTAACGGGGCGCTCGCTGGGATCCCAGTCTTCTTCCTCGTCATCGTCATCAAAATCACCGCTCAACTGTGCCTTGAGCGAGGTGGGAGCCGGCTTCTCCTCACCGACGAACTCGCCATTCTCATCATCCCAGTTGCTGGCCACCTTCGTGCCACCACCCTTTCCTTTCTTCTCTGCCTTGGGGATATTATAGTTATCGGTATCCACCACCACTACCTGGTCGATGGGCATGGGGATGTCAAAGCCATCCTTGTCCTCCACCAGTACGGTATGCTTACCCTGGAATCCACTCACTACACCGCCTCCCACTTCATTGAGGAAACGCACTTTATCGCCTATCTTCATCGTTCTTTTATTGTTGGTTTCAGAAAACAAAGATACAATAAATATTGCTGAATGGCACTACAACCAGCACCTTTTTGCACAACTATGCCGACTTTACAATCATTTTAGATGCTAATTACGCAGATTTCATGTTTTTTTATGTGTTTTCTCAACCAAAAACACTAACTTTGTTAGCGATGAAAAAGACAAAGCAAAAGAGCATCACGCTCGAGACAATCAAGGCCATGAAGCGAGGCAGTCGTGAAGCCGAGATGGAACTGCTTGGACCTGGGTTCCATGCCAAAGACCATGTGCATAGGTCAAAGAAGACTTACACACGCAAGCTGAAGCACAAGCCACCCTTCGCTTAGCTAACGAGGCAACAGGTCAACAAGTCAACAAATCAACAGGTCAACTAATCAACTAGTCAACAAGACAACTAGTCAACGAGCCCCGGAAAAACCGGAACATCCGAAGTTCTCGGAATCTCCGGAAAACCAGGAAACTCCGGGTCATCCAAAAGCCACCGACATTATGAATCATTAATCGTTAATTATAAAACTATGGAAACTAACGAAAAAACAACTCCCAAGACGGAACGTACCTACCGTTGCAACGACTGTGGCAATACCATCTATCGCCACGAAGTATTCTGCTCAAAATGCGGAAAGACACTCGACAGATATGACTTTGAGGAGAAATAGTTCTTCTCACAAAAAACATAATTATGAAAAAACTATTAGTATCGGCCATGACTGTCATGGCAAGTTTTTCGATGCAGGCACAAGACATCAAGTTGCCTGCACCCAATGTGAACCGCAGCACCATGAGTGTGATGCAAGCGCTCAACACCCGTCACTCGGTGCGCGACTACAGCAGTAAGGAACTCAGCCAACAGGAACTCAGCGACCTCTGCTGGGCAGCTTGTGGCAAGTCGCGCGATGATGACCACCGCACAGCCCCCACTGCCATGAACCGCAAGGAGATTCGTCTTTACGTGTTCACCGCAAAGGCTGTCTATGAATACAAGGCTGTAGAGAACATCCTTGCACAAGTGGCTACCGGCGATCACCGCGACATAGTGGCTGCATCGCAGAAGTTTGCCAGCGAGGCTCCCGTAAGCCTGCTCATGGTCATCGACTACAAACTGTTTGGCTCAAGTGCCGAGCATGCCCAGATGATGTGCGCAGTTGATGCCGGCATCGTGTCGCAGAACATCAACCTCTACTGCCAGGCAGCAGGCCTCGCCACCGTGACTCGTGGCACCATGGACAGCAAGGCCATCAAGGAACTGCTGAAGCTTAGTGACGAGCAGGTGCCTGCACTCAACAACCCCGTTGGATACCCCAAATAAGACGACACACATGAAACTGGAATTTGCCATCGTAGATGCCAACACCCTGTCTGTAATGGGATTGAAGCATTTGCTTGAGAACATCATGCCGATGACCGAGATCAGCGTGTTCTCATCGTTCGAGGCTCTCGTCATTGCACAACCCGAACGCTTCATCCATTTCTTCGTGGCATCGGGCATCTACTTTGAGCATGCACAGTTCTTCATCAAACAGCCTCGCCGCAGCATCGTACTGGTGCACGGCGAGGCTTATCCTCATATTGCAGGACTTCTCACGCTGAACGTCTGTCAGGATGAGAAATCACTTGTCAAGTCGCTCATCCAACTGCAGCAACGTGGACGCGAGGCACGCAAGAACAATCCTGTGCCCGAGATGCGTCCCACCGAGATGCCCACCACCCCACTCTCTGCCCGCGAGGCAGAGGTAGCCGTGCTGCTGGCCAAAGGGCACATCAACAAAGAGGTGGCCGAGATGCTGAACATCAGCCTTACCACCGCCATCTCACACCGCAAGAACATCATGGAGAAACTAAAAGCCCACTCATTGGCCGACATCATCGTGCATGTCGTCATGAGCGGACTTATAAGCGTTGAGGACTTGTAAAAGCCCTCCAAAAAACCTTTTTTACAAAGTCACCCTCACATCTACTCCCACCTGCAAGGGTTTGCCATGCTGCTCAAAGCCACGACCCACGCTCTCAAAGTAGAAGGTGTTGTAACGTGCATCAGTAAGATTCTTGCCCCAAAGCGTGAGACCAACACCCTTTAGTTGCAAAGCCAGACGTGCGCCCAGCAACGAATAGAAATCCTGACTCATATTATTGGCTTCTGTCCAGTATATCTTGCCAGCACCTGTGTAGTCGGCTCCCAGCGTCACGCTCTCCAGCCATCTGCCGCATCTGCCACTACGCATGTCCCAGGTGTACGAGGCATCCACGTTGACCGTATGCTGTGGCACGTAGGGCACATAGTTGCCCGAGTAATCCACGCTACCCCCCTGACCGGTGCTGCCCATATTCCATTCGGTAAACTTGGAATGGGCATAGCCGTAACTGCCACGCAGATAGAACCTGTAGTCGGGCGAATAAACCATGGAAAGTTCTGCACCATAGTTCTCGCTCTTGCCGGCATTCACCATCACGCGTCCCATGCCCGATTCCGCAAAGCGTGAGATTTGCTGGTTGCGGGTGTGCATGTAGAAGATGGCAGCATCGGCTTGCAGCACACCCTGCGTAAGGAAGTTCTGGTGCGTACCCAGTTCGTAACTCCATGTGTATTCTGGCTTGTAGGCGATGCCATTTATGTCGGGGAGCTCAAACTTAGGCATATTCTCGTCCAGCGTCTTCGTCACGCTGCTTATCACCATGGGAGGCATTCCCATTTCTACGAAATTCTGAAGGTAACCCGTCACGCCCTTCTTGATGTCGTCCATCATATCCTCACGCAGGAAGCCTTGCATCAAGTCGCTGATCATCTGCACATTGTAGCCACCGCTTCGCATACCTTTTCCCAACGAGAAATACACATTTCCACCATGGTTCAGGTCGTATTTCAGCGAGAGTTTGGGCATCACGTTGTAGTTGTCCTGATGCGTGTCAAATTCCATAGTGATGTTTTTGCTCTGCTTTAGCCACACCTTCATCATAGGACTGGGATTGTTCATTGTGAAGTCAAATTCTACCATCGAATTTGAGTATGAGTCAATGCTATTGTGCTCATAGTCAAGACGTAAGCCCAGCGATGCAGACAAGCGGTCGGTAATGTGGAAGGTACTCTGATGGAAGAGTGCCACGTTTGTGGTAGGAGTGTCGAAGACGCCACCCATGGCAAAGGGAGCATTGGTGAACTCCACTCCCATCCCGCTGAATCCCATCCTGCTGAGGCTGGGTATCTTCGTCACATCGGGCATGTAGCCATTGATCACGCTGCCCAGCCAGGTTGCTCCGTCGGCGTAGAAGGTCACAGGGGCATCGGTATGCAACTGCTGGTGCATGGCACTCACACCCGTCACCCAGTCCCACACGGCATGCTCGCGCGTGCTTCTGAAGGTAATCTCCTCGCTGAGGGTGTGTATGCGCTGGCGCTGTTCCAGCGTATAGATGTCCTTGGCGATGAAGTCCTGATCCATGTACATGCGATCCTTCAGAAACTGGTAGGCGGTAACGGCATTCATCATCCATCCCTTGCCCTTATGCTGAAGGTTCAAGCTCCCATTCAGCATACTTCTGCGATAACGTCCATCGCGGTTGGCACTAATCTTACCCACCAGTTCGGCATAGGGCTCTGCCCCATTCTGCTGTCCGGTATAGTAATAGGGGTAGGCATACTCGTCGGTATAGTCGTAATTCATCTTGGCATCCAGCCTCCAGTCATGGAGCATGCGCCAGACAGCGTGCACGTTGCCGCCTCCCGACTCCAGTCCGTCGGCCTTCTTGCCCGTGTGGTCGTTCTCAAAGAAACCGCTCCCACCCTCGTAATAGGCGCTGGCAGAGAGGGCAAAACGCTTGTCGAAGACATTCTTGTACGAGAGCGAAGCGTTGCGGTGCATATCGCCCGAGGCAAAGCCCAGCTTCATCACAAGGTTGTCGGCAAGAGAGTCGAACGGGTCGATGGTCTTTACGTTCACTATGCCTCCCATGGAATTGCGTCCGTACAGGGTACCTTGTGGACCACGCAGCACGTCCACACGCTCTATATTGTCGAGGTTGAAGTCGTACGACGACTTATCGATGTAGGGCACGCCATCCACATACAGGCCTACGGCAGGGGTGTTGATGCGCGAACCAATACCCCTTATGTAGATGGCACTTGTCAGCTTGCTTCCATAGTCGGGCATGAAGAAGTTGGGTACCATCGACGACACTCCCTTGAGCGAGTTGATGTGTCCGGCCTCCATCTGCTGAGCCATCACGGTGCTTACCGATGAAGGTTGCTCACGCACAAAACCACGTTCCTTTGGCGAGATTACCTCAAGTTTCTTCATTGTCTGCTCAAGCCTTACCGTTGTATCCTGAGCTTCTACATTTACATTTTCTGCCTCACCTACGGCACTCATTGCCATAATGGCACTTGTCAAAATATCAATCATTTTTTCTGTTTGTCTATTCTGTGTGGCACGTAAATCCTATGCACCACACTCATTTTCCGGCTGCAAAGGTACGATTTTTTCCACAAGCATGCAATCCTCATTTATTAGGATTTTCACAAAGAGGCACTACATCCACACCTCTATTCCTCCATTAAGTAATTACTGATTTCATTCGCCACATCAAATATTTTTGTGGCATTAGGTTCTCCCATCTCTGCTGCCTGCTGCAAGAATTCACGGCCTTTATCCTTGTTGCGCTCCACCCCATAACCACGATTATAGCACATACCGAGATTATACAATGCCGATGCACAACCGCCCTTAGCCGAGATATAGAAAAGGGTAACGGCCAACTCGGGCCACATTTTAACCACATTGCCATTCAGATAGAATACTCCCAGGTTGTTCTGCGCCTCTGCACTTCCGCCAATGGCTGCCAGACGATACCACTTCAAAGCCTTTTGGACGGACATTTCCAATCCCATGCCTTTTTCATAGCAAACACCTATCCAGTTCTGTGCATCGGCATCACCCTGCAAGGCTGCAAGCTGCCACCAGCGAAGGGCTTCCTCGTCGTTCTGCTCCATCGCCAGACCCTCATGATAATAGCTGCCCAATAAGCTGCGAGCGCCGGCATTACCCAGTTCGGCCGCTTTCTTTAAGTACTCAAATGCCTTGTCATATTGTTGCTCCACACCATAACCGTCAGAATAGCACACTCCCATACAATACAAGGCTGCTCCACTATTCTGCTCAGCAGCCTTCCTAACCCAATATAAGGCTAACGAGTCATTCTCTTCCACCATATTTCCCTTCATATAGAAGGTTCCCAGCAATAATTGAGCTCCTCCACATCCACACTCTGCCGATTTCTTATACCATGCAATGGCTGCTGCCATGTTCTCGTCCGTCTTACCATCAGGGTTCATATGGTAATACTGTGCCAGATAAAACTGTGCCAACGAATCGCCCGCCTCAGCCAGGGGCAAAAGCTGGCTAAGTGCTTTATTCTTGAGCCATTCTGCCTTCACATCGTTCACATCCGTTCCAAATCCATTCTCGAAATTGTAATACATGTTAAACTGGCCAAAGGGTGAATCTTGCTCAACAGATTTCTGATTCCAGTACACACTCTTGTCTTCATCTGGCTCTACACCACCGGTACCCAACAGATACACGTCACCCAGTTCGGCTTGTGCCCTGGCATCGCCAGCCTTGGCCCTGGCCACAAGAGCCGAGTCGGGCTGAAGCCATGGGTTTAGAGTTGTCTCCCACTCATCCGTCTCCACGGATTGATACTCATTTCTTTGACAGCCCACCATCAGCAGGCAAGCAAAAAGCATTGTAACGATTCTCTTCATATATTGTCTTTTGTTGCTGCAAAGTTACGAAAAAAGCACTTACTTACAGCTGTCTCAATTGACAAATATCAATAACTCGGCACTTTTTTCGTGTTTTTTGCTCCCAACGCTTGACATTTTCATAAAAAGCCGTACCTTTGCATCAGTTTTTCATGGTATTAGATTTAAGGTTAGTAAAAAGATTGGTTGTCGGGAGGACAACCTTCTTTTTTTGTATATGTCTGTCAGAAGTTGTTTGAACCAAAAATTACAAAAATTACAAAAATTATTTCTTATAGTCTGCAAACTGGCTAAGCGCTTTATTAGAATCAAAAATCATTTCTTATAGTCCGCATAATTGGCAAAGCGCTCTATCTGAACGCTCTATGCTCCGAAATTGACAAGCATACCAAACTCCATACCAGTTGCTTTCAGGTAATGTTGGATTTGGGCACGATGGATGTCTGTGAGTTCACTTACTGCTTTTAACTCGATAATTACCTTTCCCTCAACGACAATGTCTGCAAAGTAATGCAAATCAAGATCCATTCCATCATACAGAATACGAATCTCCTTTTGTGGTTCTGAGCGAAGGCCCATCTGCTTCAGTTCATAGCACAAACATTTCTCATATACTTTTTCGAGGAATCCACATCCCAATTTCTTCCCAACAAGGTAGCACGCACCAGTTATCTGGTAGCTCAACTCTTTATAGTTCACAAAATTAGTGTTTTTTGAAATTTTTGTAATTTTTGGTTCAATCTCATTCTCTACAACCCTCCAATTGTATAGGATTTCGTGAAATATCGTGTTCAGTTGTCAATTAGCCTGAGGTTTACACCCCAGGCTAAAAGTTCTTCTTACTTCTGCACCATTCCAAGGAAGGCAACAAGGGCTGCGTTCCAGTTGATGGCAATCTCGTTCGAGGCATACGACTGCATCGTGTCGTAGTACGACTCATCGGGTTGGTTCGAAGGATAATTGTGCACCTCTGCCTTGTCCTGCTGACCAGGGTTGGGACCACCCACCAGGAAGCCTGGCAAGGGAGCCTCTATGCCATCCGACTCGCTCAGACGATGATGCGGATGCATGGGCGAGAAGTTGCCAAACCCTGTCACGAAGCAATAACCCGTGGCATTACGTCCCAACAGATAGTCGGCCACCTTCTTGGCACCGTTCAGGTAGCGACTGTCTCGTGTCATCTCATAGGCATACATCAGTATCACACCCTTGCCACACACCTGCTCACCATTGCATCCCCAGCCAAAGTCGCGAGGCGAATTGCCACAAGGAGCGTCAAAGCATGAGTTGGGCAACGTGGACAGGTATCCGTCTGCCACGGTCGTAATCTGCTCTCTTATTATCTGTTCCAATTCGTTGGCATAAGGCATGTCACCCTCTCGCAAGGCTGCCACAGCCGAGAAGTAAGCCAAACCCATGACATTGCCCCACGAGGGGTTGCTGAACTTCAGCGACATGTAGTTCTGTGCCAATCCTGCCGCATACAGCTCCTCGCGTGTGGACATGAACAGTTCGGCTTCTGCCCACATAAACTCATCTCTTACATTCATGTCGCCATAGGTACCCGTCTGCACGTCGGGATCAAAGTCACGGTTCATCACCTCCTGTCGATACATCACGTCGCGATGCTCCGTTGCCCATTCGTAGGCACGCTTGGCCTTCTTCAGCATCTCTTCTGCCCACGCCTTACATTCGGGGAAGCGTGAGTAGATGCGATAGGCCTTTGCCATGGTTGCCGCAAAGTCGAGTGTGGCCGCTGTTGACTTCATCACCACATAACGCTGCTGATGGCAGTCGGTAGGCTTCACAAAGCCCTCGAAATTGGGTGTGGTGAGCTTGTGGTAAACACCACCGTCTGCAGGATCCTGCATAGTAAGCATCCAACGCAGGTTCACGGCAATCTCGTCCAGCAGGTCGGGCATACTGTTATTCGACTCGGGTATGCCCACCTTCATCGCATCAAAGAGTTTGGGGTTCATCTCATAGGCACTCAGCATGATGCCAATCGAGTAGGCTGAGTTCACGATGTACTTATTGTAGTCACCGGCGTCATACCATCCCCCAGGACTTGATATTATCGTTCCCGCAGGTCTTGCCTCAGAAGCGGCGCTGGGGTGTATCATCACCTTGTTGTCGGGATGCCCCATCGGACGGGCATACTGTCCTGCATATTCTGCCGTGATGGCCTCACCGCTACGTTGCAGGTAGAAGGCCTTGATGGATGCCTTAGTCAGTTCCTCCAGGGGGTGCTCGGCAATAATTACCGTCTGACGGTCCTTGCCATTACTCAGCGTGTAAGTGCCTGGCATGGTCACCTCCGAGAAATCCACAATGGCGCGCTTCTTCTTCGACCATGGCGACTCAGCCGTTCTCACAGCCGTGCCCTTCCACACGCGCTTGCCCTTCTCGTTGGTTAGCGTGTAGGTCTTTGCCCAACCAGCTTCTTCTATGGCAGCCGTTTTGCTGTCTGTGAGACCATATCCTACCTGATTCACCTTGATGGGGTTAGGATTTTGTGCTGTGGCCATGGTTGCCAATGTCAGCATTACCGTTAAAAGTTGCTTTTTCATAGTCTTGAATATTGTTTTTCTGGATATTTTCTGACGTTGTTTACATTATGATGAGAATCAACACTACAAAGCCTCTATCTCATCTGCCGTGAGACCTGTGGCTTCAGCAATCTGACTCACCGAAAGGACACCCATTGCTTTCAATGAACGGGCGGTGGATATTTGACGGTTTCTATCACCTTCGGCTATGCCTTTCTGCATGCCTTCGGCTATACCTTTCTGCATACCTTCGGCTATACCTTTCTGCATGCCTTCAGCTATACCTTTCTGCATGCCTTCTGCTATACCTTTCTGCATACCTTCGGCTATACCTTTCTGCATGCCTTCAGCAAGACCCTCGGCATGCCCTTCGGCTTTTCCTTTCTTCTCTGCTGTGGTGATTACGCTGTACCAGTCGCGGAAGTTCTTCAGGCTCTCCTCATAGTCCATGCGCTCCTGTGGGGTGTATTTCGCTATCTCTGCCGTTTCGAAGAGCTGGTTGAAGATGGCCTCCTTCAACTCTGCCGGACGCTCG
>JAZLKL010000121.1:0-2772 GCA_045597585.1 Bacteroidaceae bacterium
AGTCGATATCGACAGGACCAACAACAAACTGACATTCACCTTGTATTTCGACAACAACACCGACAACGCCTACCAAACCGGCAATGCCCTGTTCTGCTTCCGCATACCACCGTATGCTTACGAAGTACTACCCAACGAAGAGGTGACCATAGAAATAAAGGCACTCACCCGCGGTGCCGTGGAAGCAAACGTGGTAGATGTCATTAAATGCAAGCGTAGCGACTTGCGACGCAATTTCTGATATTCGCCAGAATAACGTACAAACAGCATACAAGGCTGTATATCCCAAGAGGGTGACTTTGGCTACAAACCAAGCCACCCTCTATTTTTTTACCCAAATGGCGCGACAACGCCACCAAATCCACCCATATCACACCATCTGATACGTAACCATCCAACATCCGAACGTATAAGCTAAAAAAGTAGAGCGATGCCTTGGTGTAATGACCAGTGACATCGCCCTACTCACATATTAAGGATGTGTTTATCCTTTTATTTCTTCTGCGATTTTATATGGTAGCAACTTCTCGTATTCTTCTGTAGTCATGTTGTTGTGCAGCCTCGGAAGAATTGTCATGAAGTACCGGTATGGTGCAATGCCTAGAAGATTGCATGACCCGACCAATGTCAGATATATGGCTGTGTCTTTCGCCGATTCGTCGCTGTCCACGAAGAGCCAGTTCTTCCTTCCTAGTGTCAGCGGACGAATGCTGCGCTCTACGGCGTTGTTGTCGATGTCATAGTACCCCTGTTCACAGTAGCGGCACAGACCCTCCCATCTTTCAATCGCATATTTGCACGCGTTGGCGAGTGAGCCCGACGGAGTGTCCTGCTTGACGTATGCGTCGAGCAGCTTCTTGATGAAGTCGAGTATGGGCACGGCTTTCTCTTGCCGTTGCTGGTAGATTTCCTCCTCTGTGGCTTTCTTGTACTTGAGATTCGCCTCGAGTGTATATAGTGCTGCGATGTACCTGAGTATCTTTGCAGCCTCGGGCACTTCCTTTATCGCCTCGAACTTGCGTCGGGCATGTGCCATGCAGTAAAGTATCCTGAGGTTCTCCAGTTTCTTCTTCTCGATGTTTTGGTAAACGACGTAACCGTCTGTTTGCAGGGTCGCTCGTCTCTCAAGAAGCTTGGGGCTTATGACCTTCTCTCCCCTTGAGCCTTTGTCGTAGAAGAACACCAGCCCATATTTCCCCATTCCATCGACATCGCTCCAAATGTAGCCTTTTCGGGTCTTGCGCTTCTGGTCGTTGACCCTTATCGTGCTCTCGTCAAGATGCTGGTACCTCGAGGAGAATATCAGCTCGGCCTGGAGGTCGCATATCGGCTTGAGGTTGGCAGCCAAGGAATGCAGCCAGTAGTTGATGTCTGATGTTGGCAGATGCACCCCCATTGCCTCGTAGCGCTTTGCCTGCCGGTATTCGGGGAGGTGGTCGCAGAACTTGTCCACTACTATGTTCGCCATGAGGGTGTTTCCCGCCTTGCATCCAGGAAGGCAGTTCTGGGTGCCGTGTGCCTCGAATATCTCGGTATGGGGGTCGGTAGGCTTTGCGCCCTTGGGCTTGCAGATGGCCTCTTTTTCCACTCTCACATGCATCCTTTGCGGTTCCACCTCCAGATATTCGTGTGTGGCCCAGCCTATAATCTCCATCGTCTCCTCGCTGTATCCCTTGGGATAGGAGAGCGTTGGCTCGTCACGGGGTATGTCGCTGGATATGCGGTATTCCTTTCCCTTGCGGGAACTTCTCTGCCTTTTCAGCGTGCGGCGCGTCGTGGCATCCCTGTCAATGTCATCGATTTGGGAGTTCACCTTGTCCTCCGCATCCTTCAGTTCCTCGGGGCTAAGCACCCTCACGGTCTTTTCTCCGAAGTCAATCGACAACTGGCCCGGACACTCCGGGTGCAACTTCTCACTGGAATGGCCATATATCTTGCGCCTGAGCCTGATTATTTCGTCATGCATCTTGGCTATCTGCCTGTCGCGCTCGGAAATGATGGCCTCCTTGTCGGCAATCACCTCACACAACCCGTCTATCACCTTGGGAACGCTTGCCTGCGGAATGTCCATCCCTGAAAACGTCTTTTCACGTGAGATGAGTTGTGATATGTACTGCTTCTGCGTCATTGGAACTACCTTTCTTATCCCATGCAAATGTACTCATACTTAATGGTTTATACAAACATATTAAGTTAAATATTGTTACTTATGTTGAATCTCTTACGACGTCGTACACTGCCATTTATTCCCTCGACAAGAAGTACGAGTTCATCCCACCTCAACTGCCTGAAGGTGGTGGTTCCTGATCTCTTGAACACCGTATGGCTTATACGTCCTTGTTCCATACGTTTATAGAATACCACATAACCGCCACGTTCCCAGTGGAGGAGTTTCATGCGAGTGCGTGTCCGATTGAGAAACACATATACACGGCCATCGGTCGGATTCATTGAACATGAGCGTATCATGATGCTGAGGCGCTCAATACCCCTGCGCAGGTCAACAGCACTTGTGCTAACCATAAATACATTGCTTTCACTTAGGTTAAACATAACAAACAAATTTAGGAGCGCAAAGGTACTAAGAACTTTGTGCACCTAAAATACGCCAAATATGGGATGGTTACAATATAGTCAAGATATCAGCCCACGTTGGTTAATGTGGATAATGACGATGGCTTGCACTCTCCCATTGACCATGGCTGAAAGTCATGGTGGTCCATAGCCCAGGGCAAAGCGTAGCGTCGCCCTGGGTAAGCCAAGCATTCCCCA
>JAZLKL010000122.1:0-28953 GCA_045597585.1 Bacteroidaceae bacterium
CCAAGGGTGAGGAGTGGGACAAGGCTGTGGCATACTGGAAGACCTTGAAGAGCGACGATGTTGCCGTGTTTGACAAGGAGGTTACCTACCGTGCCGAGGACATTGCTCCCCGCATCACCTACGGAACCAACCCCGGTGCAGGTATTGCCATCGACGGTACCGTTCCCACCATGGAGGGTCTGAGCGAGGCAGAGCAGGCACAGCTGAAGAGCCAGTTGGACTACATGCAGTTTGAGCCTGGTCAGAAGTTGGAAGGCGTCAAGGTGGACTACTGCTTCCTGGGTGCTTGTACCAATGGCCGTATCGAGGACTTCCGTGCCTTTGCCAGCGTGGTGAAGGGCAAGAAGAAGGCCGACAGCGTAGTGGCTTGGCTGGTGCCTGGCTCATGGTTGGTACGTCAGCAGATCATCGACGAGGGTATCGACAAGATTCTTGAGGAGGCTGGTTTCGAGCTTCGTCTTCCCTCTTGCTCAAGCTGTCTGGCCATGAACCCCGACAAGGTGCCTGCCGGCAAGCTTAGCATCTCAACCTCAAACCGTAACTTCGTAGGTCGTCAGGGTCCTGGTGCACGCACCGTCCTGGCAAGTCCCCTCACCGTGGCAGCAAGTGCCATCACCGGTGTGATTACTGATCCTCGTAAAATCTGAAACAACTATGGCAAAACAGAAATTTGACATCATCCAGTCAACCTGCATTCCCATTGCAATTGACAACAACAATACCGATAATATTATACCTGCCCGCTACTTGGCATTCACCACTCGTGACCCCAAGTTCTACGGCGATGCTTTCATGCACGACCTTCGCTATGATGCTGAGGGTAAGCCCGTGGCAGACTTTGTGATGAACCAGCCCGAGTTTTCAGAGGCTCCCAGCAAGGGCATCCACGAGATCATCGTGGGTGGTCAGAACTGGGGTAGCGGTTCGAGCCGTGAGCATGCTGCCTGGGCCATCGCTGGCTATGGCGTACGTGTGGTCATCAGCAGCTCTTTCGCCGATATCCACCGTAATAACCTGCTCAACTGCTTCGTGCTGCCCGTCATCGTGAGCCGCGAGTTCCAGCTGGAGCTGTTCGACACCATCGCCAAGAATCCTCAGGCAGAGGTGAAGGTTGACGTGCCCAACCAGACCGTCACCAATCTGGCTACTGGTAAGAGCGAGCACTTCGACATCAACTCGTACAAGAAGTACTGCTTGATGAATGCCCTCGACGACATCGACTTCCTGCTCGAGAATCAGGATAAGATCGAGGCGTGGGAGAAGAAGTAAGCACGGCTCTGCCGAATATGGATTACGCAAGGCAAAGATACGTCGCGCCTGCCCTTCTTCTGCCCTCTTCGGGCGATAAACGTGTGAGGTGTTGATTTTTAAGTGTATCTTTGCATTGTATTATTATATAAGGTAAAAGAAGATGACGAATAGCATGCGCATTGAGGTAATGGATACCACGCTTCGTGATGGCGAACAGACCAGCGGAGTGGCGTTCAGTGCGTCCGAGAAACTCTCTATTGCTCGCAAACTGCTTGAGGAGGTGATGGTGGACCGCATCGAGATTGCCAGCGCCCGTGTGAGCAAAGGCGAGTTTGAATGTGTGAAGAAGGTGTGCGAATGGGCTTTCGTGCATAACCATCTGCCTAAGATTGAGATACTTGGTTTCTGTGACAATGGACAGAGCATCGACTGGATAAAGCGAGCCGGTGGCAAGGTGATCAATCTGCTGACAAAGGGTAGTGAGAAGCATTGCCGTGGCCAGCTGGGAAAGACGCCCGAGGAACATTGGAGCAATGTGCGCGAGAATGTGATGATGGCGCACAAGGCTGGCCTGGATGTGAACATCTACCTGGAGGACTGGTCGAACGGTATGAAGGATAGTCCCGAATACGTGTTTGGCATGCTTGACAGTCTGCAGGATATGGAGGCCGTTCGTCGCTTCATGCTGCCCGACACGTTGGGCATCCTCTCGCCCAATCAGACCAGCGACTTCATCACACAGATGGTGACCCGATACCCCCAGCTGCACTTCGACTTCCATGCCCATAACGACTATGACCTGGCTGTGGCCAACGTGCTGGCGGCTGTGGATGCTGGCATACAAGGCATTCATGCTACTATCAACGGATTGGGAGAGCGTGCGGGCAATGCCTCGCTGTCGAGCATCGTGGCTGTGCTGCACGACATGGCTCCCGAGAAGCAGGTCAATGTGGTGGAGCAGTCCATCAACAACATATCGCGCATGGTGGAGAGCTACAGCGGCATAGGCACGGCATCGAATACCCCCATTGTGGGTGAGAATGTCTTTACCCAGACAGCTGGCGTACATGCCGATGGCGACAAGAAGGGTAAGCTGTATGTGAACCCATTGCTGCCCGAACGATTCGGACGCAGTCGTGAGTATGCGTTGGGAAAGATGTCGGGAAAGGCCAACATTGAGCAAAACCTGAAGTTGCTTGGTATGCAGCTGAGCGACAAGGATATGCGTCGTGTAACCTTGCGAATCAATGAGTTAGGCGACAAGAAACAGCTGGTTACCATCGATGACCTGCCCTACATCGTAGCCGATGTGCTGCATCACGACACTCCCAGCGACCGTATCAAGTTGCTCTCGTATATGGTGTCCACAGCCTATGGATTACATCCTCAGGCATGTGTGAAGCTGGAGATCAACGGCGAGGCATACGAAGAGTCGGCAACGGGTGATGGTCAGTATGATGCCTTTGTTCGTGCTGTCCGCCACATCTATCGCAACAAGTTGGGACGTACCTTCCCATGGTTGACCAACTATACCGTCACCATCCCTCCTGGAGGTCGCACGGATGCACTTGTGCAAACAGCCATTGCCTGGGAGTATGAAGGCAAGGTGTATCGCACACGCGGACTTGATGCCGACCAGACAGAGGCTGCCATCAAGGCTACAATCAAGATGTTAAATTTATTAGAAACTGAATAACAATGAAACTGAAAATTGCTGTTTTGGCCGGTGATGGTATCGGACCAGAGATTATGGAACAGGGTGTGGCTGTGATGAGTGCAGTTGCCGAGAAGTTTGGCCATGAGGTTAGTTACAAGGAGGCACTTTGTGGTGCTCACGCCATCGATGAGGTGGGTGATCCCTTCCCCGAAGAGACCTTCCAGACCTGTATGGATGCTGATGCTGTGCTCTTTGCCAGCGTAGGTGACCCCAAGTTCGACAACAACCCCAGTGCAAAGGTTCGTCCCGAGCAGGGTCTGTTGGCTATGCGTAAGAAGTTGGGACTCTATGCCAATATCCGTCCTGTAGAGACTTTCGAGTGCCTGATTCACAAATCACCCCTGAAGGACGAGATGGTACGTGGCGCAGACTTCATCTGCATCCGTGAGCTGACCGGTGGTATGTACTTTGGCAAGAAGCAGGAGCCCAGCGTAAACGCAGAGGGTGTGGAGGATGCTCTCGACACCAACTACTACAGCCGTCCCGAGGTAGAGCGCATCCTTCGTGTCGGTTATCAGTATGCACGTCAGCGTCGCAAGCACCTTACCGTTGTGGATAAGGCTAACGTGTTGGCCAGCAGTCGTCTGTGGCGTAAGGTGGCTCAGGAGATTGAGAAGGAATATCCCGATGTGACTACCGACTATATGTACGTGGACAATGCTGCTATGCGCATGATTCAGGATCCCCGTTTCTTCGACGTTATGGTAACTGAGAATACCTTCGGTGACATCCTTACCGATGAGGGTTCTGTCATCACTGGTTCTATGGGTCTGCTGCCCAGCGCCTCAACTGGTGAGCATACTCCCGTATTTGAGCCTATCCACGGCAGCTGGCCTCAGGGTAAGGGCTTGAACATTGCTAACCCCTTGGCACAGATTCTTTCTGTAGCGATGCTCTATGAATACTTCGACTTGAAGGAAGAAGGTAAGATTATCCGCGAGGCAGTTAACGCCAGCTTGGATGCCAACGTACGCACTCCCGAGATTCAGGTTGAGGGTGGCGCTAAGTATGGTACCAAGGAGGTTGGTGCATGGATTGTTGACTACATCAAGAATAAGTAAGAATCCATAAAGTTACACCCTTGTAAGATCTTCTTCGGTACAGGGGTGTGACATTTCTTAATATATTGGGCACGGATTGCGCGGAAAAACACGGATATGTTTTTCATATCAGTATGAAACTAAGGTTCCGTGAATCCGTGAAATCCGTGTCTAAATTATTGTAAGCAAGTATGTTTGTGAGTAGAGTATTGTGTTTGTTGTGGGCTGTATCGTTCTTTGCCACAAGCTGGGCACAAGAGCATTACAAGGAATGGGTGGAGATAGGCATGTCGCAACTCGAGCATGACAGCTTGGTTGAGGCAGAGACTTCGTTCCGCAAGGCTATGACCGTCAGTCCTGCCCTGAAGAGCAATGCCATATTGTTTCGCCATATCGGACAGATTCAGGAGCGTACGGGTAGAGAGAAGGATGCCTTGGAAAGCTACACCCTGGGACTGAATCTATCGCCTACCACGATGGAATTGCTCATGGATCGTGCCTCCTTGTATCTGCGTATGGGAAATGAGTCTCATGCGATAGCCGACTATACCTCAATACTCGACTTGAATGCTGACCATAAAGATGCCTTGTTTTTCCGTGCCTATCTCTACACCAAGGGAATGGATTACAAAAAAGCTCGTGCCGACTACGAACATCTGCTGAAACTTGAACCCAATCGTGAAGATGCATTACAGGGATTGGCTTTGCTCAATAGCAAGGATAATCGTCCACGTGAGGCAATGGAACAGGTGAATACGCTTGTTCAGCTCTACCCCTACCATGCTACTAACTACATTATGCGGGGTGAGATGGCATTGGAACGTAAACAGTACGAAAATGCCTTGTACGATTTTGACAAGGCAATAAGTCTGGAACCTAAGAACCCAGAGTTCCTTATCAGCAGGGCATGCTGCTACATTGCCATGAAACAAAAGAAGTCGGCTCGCAAGGATTTGCAGCTTGCCCTTCAGATGGGTGCCGATAAGATGCTGATAGCGCAGCTGTTGCAAGAAATGAAGTAAATGCGGTCAAGACGCTTGATTCTGCTTTTTATATTCGGAGGGGGTAATGCCGTAAAGGCGCGTGAAGTTGCGGTTGAAAGTTGAGCGAATAGAGAATCCACTCTCTTCAGCAATGGCTTCAAGTGTGTAGTCGGGTTTGTTGCGGATAAGTTCAGCCGCATGCTCCAAACGAAGATTGTTGATGTAGTGCTGAATCGTAATGCCTGTAAAAGCCTCGAATGAAGCAGGGAAAGGACGGTAGGGTATATGCAAGTCATCGAGCAACTTTGCTGCCTTAAAGTCAGGGGCGCAGAATAGCTTTTGGGTGGTAAGCGTGTGAATAAACAATTCTACATTCTTGTTGTTTTGTGCATTGAGTGCATCTTTTTCGTTCGAACTTACTGAGGCCATGGCCGATATTTGCGATGTTACCGTGAATTACACCGGTGAGGATGGTACTATGGTTAGAGAGAATGTGGTGAACAGAAAATGGTCAAAGTCGGTTCGCATAAACAAGGCAGTTGGATTGTGTGAGATGGAAGTCTATGTGACCAAGAAGGCCGATGCTGACCTTAGCGAGAACAATGCTACCTTTGGTGTTAATGACAAGGGTGAGAAGTTTGCCAAGATGGGTGTGAACGGCGGTTCGGTAAGCGTTAAGACCTACGACAAGAATGGAAACCTTATCTCGTCTAAGATGTCTGACTTTTCTTATTCTCTTTCTTTAGGTTTGGATAAACTGGAAGAATACCTGAATAAGTATAAGGATACTCCTGTTCGTTCATGCAAGGTGAAGATTAACGACAAGGGTGGAATAGAGTAAAACCCCGAAGATGTTACCTTAAGTTTCCCACCCTCGAGCGGTTGAAACATAAGTGAATATTAAACACAAGTGCTATGCTACTTTGGATGATTCAAAGTGTGTAGTTAATTGAAAAACAAGAAGTCAAGTGCAAATGCGCTTGACTTCTTTGTTGTTTATTAGTATGTCCCCAGTATCTTCCGAGGATCCTCCACGTTTCTCCGTGTATTTGTGTGCGCTCCTCGGGGACTCCTCGGGGCTCTACGGAGTGGTCTTTGTTTTTCCTTCGGGATATCTTCAGGATACTTACGGGATTCCTTCGGGACATCTTCGGGATGCCTTCGGGTTGTGGGAGGATCTTCCTTTTTGTTATTGTTACTTGTTCAGGAAGATGGTCTGTGCGCGGTCGGGACCCACGCTGACGATAGTGATGGGAGTCTCCAACTCTGCCTCCAGATACTTGATGTATGAGGCAAATGCTTCGGGGAACTGCTCTTCGCTGGTGATGCCAGTAAGGTCGGTGTTCCATCCGGGAACATCCTTGTAAACAGCCTTCCAACCTTCGGTGTCGTAGGGCATGTCAGTGGTAACCACGCCATCCTTCTCGTAAGCCACGCAGACGCGGATGGTCTCGAAGGTGTCGAGCACGTCACCCTTCATCATAATGAGCTGGGTGACACCGTTGATCATGATGGCATACTTCAGAGCCACGAGGTCAACCCAACCGCAACGGCGGTTACGACCTGTTACTGCGCCATACTCGTGACCAATCTCGCGAATCTTGTCGCCAGTCTCGTCGAACAACTCCACGGGGAAGGGACCTGCGCCCACGCGAGTGCTATAAGCCTTGAAGATGCCGAACACCTCGCCGATGCTCAAGGGAGCCACACCCAAGCCAGTGCAGACACCGCCGCAGATGGTGCTTGATGAGCTAACGAAGGGGTAAGTGCCATGGTCGATGTCGAGCATAGTGCCCTGGGCACCTTCTGCCAGCACGTTCTTGCCTTCGCGGAGGAACTTGTTGATCTCGATCTCTGTGTCCATCAAGGGGAAGGTGCGCATATACTCGATGCCTTCCATCCACTTCTGCTCCTCTTCGGTAATGTCGTAGTCGGTATAGTTGAGGTCGCGAAGAATCTGCTCGTGACGAGCCTTGAGGGCTGCATACTTCTGCTCGAAGTTCTCGAGCATGTCGCCTACGCGCAAGCTGGTGCGGCTGGCCTTCTCGCTGTAGGTGGGACCGATACCCTTACCGGTAGTACCTACCTTGCTCTTGCCCTTGGCAGCCTCGTAGGCACGATCCAAGACGCGGTGTGTGGGAAGGATGAGGTGTGCGCGCTTGCTGATGTGAAGACGGCTGCGAAGGTCATAACCTGCTGTCTCCAACTCCTTTGCCTCTGCCATAAAGAGGTCGGGAGCAATTACGCAACCGTTACCGATGATGTTGAGCTTACCCTCGTCGAAGATACCTGAAGGGATGCTGCGCAACACGAACTTCTTACCCTCGAAGATAATGGTATGACCTGCATTAGGACCACCTGCAAAGCGTGCTACCACGTCGTATTTAGGGGTAAACACGTCCACTACTTTTCCCTTACCCTCGTCACCGAACACGATGCCTAAGAGGGCGTCTACTTTTCCACGTTTCATATTGTCGAAATTAGTTTGTTTCATTTCTTTTGTGCGTCTCTTGACGATGTTGCACGAATTCTTGGCAAAGATACGAAAAATAATCGTAAACTTAGCTGTTCTGTTCCGAAATTTTGTTTTCAATGGCCATTATGGCCTTACGGAGGGGCAATGAGGCGCTTTCTGCCACGGCTTGCATCTGATCTTTAAGCTCTTCGATGGAACGGTCGTTGAACTGGGCTCCTTGCATAAGCAGTCGGGCAATGATGAGATAACCGCACAGTTGTTTCATCTCGCTCTCTGTGGCAATCCACTCAAAGGCTTTTGTCGAGGCATAAGGCAGTCGTGCAAAGAGTTGCATGCTTGCAATTTGTGCTACCTCGGCCGATACGATCTCATCTGCCCAGATGTCGGCAATCTCCTCATAGAAGTTCTCGGTGGGCATGAGCATGGTGGCCAGCAGCTTCGACTCGCGTACGTGCTCATTCCACAACTGCTGTGCCAGCTGGTGGTTAGGTTCAAACTCCTGCGCAATGGCTTGCAAGCGAGGCAGTTCGATGCCGAAGATAATCTTGTAGGGACATCCTGCCTCTCGCATCTTGGCCGAGGCAATGCCATTCATTGCCGCGCGGAGTTCCTTCTTGATATCCTTGATGACATCCGATACCTCCTTCTGTCCTTCGGGCAACTCACCCGAGGGTGAGAGAGACGTTGCGTTATTTTGATCGTTATCTGTTGACATTAATATAGATGATACTTTTTATACTTATCGTTTGTAACACATTATGCGGTTCGAGGTTCAGGAGAGACCTTTTGTTCAAATTGTCCTCTGTGTGTATTCACTACCTTGCCCTGTTGCTTGCCGTGCATCATGTGACCTATTTCCTGCAGGGCGGCTTAATCCAAGGGGAAGACAAGAATTTAAAGGCTCTCTGTGTAATCCCTGCTATACCTCATCATTTGTTCCGCAAAGCTCTCGTCATAGTGTGGAATGACGTCCACAATGCGGTTCTCGGCATCGCGCACAGCCTCATAGCGTGGGTTGATGAAACCCTTGTAGGGGGCCAGGTCAAGGGCGCGGTAGCGGGTGAGCACCTCTTGATGCAAGTCGGGGTCAACATTCACTCCATAGTCTTCCACCAAGTGCATAGCAGCCTCATAGTCGCCTTCGCTCTTGATTCGCTGTACCTCTGCCAGCAAGGTGGCAAAGGCATCTCGCAAAGCCTCATAATCGTGGATGCACAGGTATGTCTTGCCGTCTTTCTTGATGAGTTCAACGGCTTGAGGGGCGTGCTCCAATACCCAGTGGGCAATGAGCGAACGGTTTCGCATGTGTGCTTCTTCTATGTTGTTGCCTGGTTCGATGCGACACAGCTGCGTCATCAATCCGTTCATCAGGTAGGTGTAGTATGACGACTTGTATGCCTCGCCGTTGGGGGTGAGGTTGAGCTCAACGAGTTTGGCATCAGGCAGATAGTATAGCGCGAACAAGTCAGCTCGTGCCTCCTCGATGGTGCTTCCGTAAGCCTTGAGTGCATCGGGATCCACTCCTGGGAGCAATCGTCCGCTTCCGTGTCCCAAGCATTCGTGCAGGTCGGTGTGTAGGTCATCGCACACATGTCCGTATTCGTCGATGAGCTGACGGGTGGGGGCATCCACCACAAACTCGTCTCTGAACCCGTTTCCTTTGGCAGCCTCGTCGTAGGCCTGTGTGAGGTTGCCGATGGTGACGCTCTTACTGCCATGTTCGGCACGCACCCAGTTGTTGTTGGGCAGGTTAATGCCGATGGCGCTGCTTGGGTAGAGGTCGCCACCCAGTATGGTGGCCTTGATGACTTTGGCACTCACACCTCGGCATTCCGACTTGCGGAATCGGGGGTCGATGGGCGAGTGGTCTTCAAACCATTGTGCCTCTTGGCTCATTCTCTCGGTTCGTCCTGTTGCCTCAAGGTCTGTAAAGTTTGCGTATCCCTCCCACGAAGCCTTCAGCCCCAGTGGGTCGCCATACACTTCGGTAAATCCGTTGGTGAAATCTATCATCCCCTCGGTATCCTGCACCCATCGTATGGTGTACTCGTCAAAGGTATGCAGATTGCCTGTGCGGTAGAATGCTACGAGTGTGCGAATCACCTCTTTTTGCTTCTCATTCTCTGCATAGGGGATGGCGGCTTCAAGGTGGGCTGTGATATGGGCGATGTATTCGCCATACATCCCGTCCTCTTTCCAGACTTTCTCCTCAAGTTCGCCTTGGCTGTTGCGAACCAGTTGACTGTTCATTCCATACATGATGGGGCGGTTGGCATCACCCTGTTCCTTCTGCTTGTTGTAGAAGTCCTCTGCCTCCTTTTGCGTCACTCCCTCGCCGTAGTAGTTGCAAGCCGAGGTGAGCAGAAGGTCTTCGCCTTGTGCTTGGTTTACGCGCTTGTGCATGAGGGTGGGGTTGAACATCAACTCCAGTAGCGATGCCAGTTCGATGGTGCCTCCCTGATATTCCCTAAGCTCTGGCATCTCTCCCTCACACTCGTTCAGGAGTGCCATGAATTCCTCTCGTGAGAAGTTGGGCTGAAGCTTGTCCATGGCATAGTGATGGTGAATGCCGTTCGAGAACCAAACACGCTTGAGGAAAACCACAAACTGTTGGAATGTCTCTGTCTGGCGATTGCCACGGAAGTGTGTATAGACATGCTCCAGTAGTGCACGCAGGGCCAGGTTGTATCTGCCATTCTGGTGCCACAGGATGTCACGTCCCCACAAGGCAGCTTCGTTGAGGTGCCATATAAGTGTCTTTTGACGCAAAGAGAGCGTTCCGAAACCATCCACTCTGTATCTCAGAAGCTGGAGGTCTGCGAAACGCTCGTCTTGATAGGGGAAAAACGGATTATTTCTCAATTTCGTCTTGTTTTTGCTCAGTTGCTTGTTTTTTTGATTTTGCCACTTGGTGTGACTTCTTGTAAGCGCGTGGGCTAACACCCTTTACGCGGAAGAAAGCAGCATAGAAACTTTGACGGTTGGCAAAACCTACTGTCTTGGAAATCTCCTCCATCGTGTAGCTGTCATATCGCTTATCTACCAGCATATACATGGCCTCCTTGATTCTGTATTCATTCACGAGGCATGAGTAGTTCTGGTGAAAGCGCAGGTTTACAACTGCACTGATGTAACGTGTGTTTGTTCCGATTTCGTCTGCCAGTTTCTTTGCAGAATAGGTACAATCGCGATACTTCTTCTGCACGAACAAGATGTTTACGATTTTTTCATAGAGCTCGTCAACCAGTTCAGCCTTTACGAGTGAACGGTATGCCGCGTTTTTGTCCTTCTTGTCGGTAATGTTGTATTTACTCATTTTGTTAGATAGTTTAGTCTGTTTCGGTTGCAAAGATACTTATTTTTTTATAATTCGCTATCTTAGTGCTACTTTTTTTTACAAAAAAATGAATTATGGTACGAAAAAGTCATTATTTCTCCGTCATTTGTTCCTCTTTGATGGCATTTTCGGCTTTTCTGTGTGCATTTAGTTGCTGCGTGAGCATAGCTACCTGCAACATTGTTTCACGTTGTCGGCTTTCAAATGTCTCGATTTGTGTTGAAAGTTGTCCTTGCAGCACGTCAACATCAATTCCGTTCATACTGCCCTCGGCTTGCAGGGCAATAAGTTGACTGCCAAGTTTGTCCACCCTTGACTGGGTGAGCATGGCATCCATCTGTATGGTTCTGAGTTCGGCTCGTATGTCGTTCCAGTTGCGGTCAATGGCAAACTTCTCGCGCAGCTCGTCGTATTGCACAGGGGGGTGGTTGGCGTTGTATTGCCTAATCCAGATGTCCACTTTCTGTCGTTCGGTGGCGGCTCTTTCGTCTGTGATGTTGCCCCATTCTATGTTGTCGCTTTGTCGTCCCAGCATTTCCTTTTGCTTGAGTTCGTATTCCTCGCGCTTCTCAAACTGCTTGTTGAGTTGCTTGCGGCCGTTCCTGTAGTTTTCCAGGAGCGTTTCCAGCAGTTGCTTGGTGCTTTGTCTTCCAATTAGTCTTTCAAGATTTTTCTTGCCTTCGTCAAGACTTTCGTGGCAGTCGCGGCAGTCATCCTCAAGCTGCGATATCAGGGCAATCAGCGTCTGGTGCGATTGCTGCAGGCATGCAAGTTTCTGCTCCTTCAAGTCGCGCTCTTGCTCAAGGTCTTTCAGTTTGTCGTTGATGTCACGCCATTCTTTTATGATTTCCTTGATGCGCATAATTAAGGCCTCGTGGCTATGCCCCCAGATGTTTTTCCAATCGGGTATGGTGATCATGTTATCTATAATCTCATACAAGCGACTGTAATTGTCTCGGATGGTTTGTTTCTGGTTCTGTGCACGTTCCAGCTGACTTGCCATAACCTGGCATCCCGTGTTCACCTCATTCAGTCGGGTTACGATTTCAGTCTTGGTTTGCTCCTTGGCGCCTATTTGCTCCGTCAGTTCGTTGATGCGGTTCTGGTGGAAGTTGAAGATGTCAAGTTCCTTTTGGGCAGAGTCCACCTCGGTTCCGATGTTCTCGATGAGCTGTCGCAGCATGGCAGTACGTGCAGGAGCATTGACCGACGAGTCGCAACTTTGGAATGTGGAGTCGAGTTTTGCGTAAGTCTGCCAGTCCTGTGTATAGGCGTTTTGCAGTCCTCGCAGCGTGATCATGGTGTTTTCCGACTCGTCTTTGGTGGCCTTTACGTTGCTCAGTTCCAGTTCCATCTCTCTGAGCAGTTGTTCTTTGGCGCGCAGCTCCGTGGCCATTGCCTCGTACTCCATCTTGATTTCGCCAATCAGCATGTTCTGCTCCAGCATGGTGTCGCTGTGGTAGGGGTGATGCGTGGCGCCGCACACCGTACAGCTGCACCCCTCCTTTAGGTCGCTGCGCAACTGTATCACGTTCTGGCTTTTACTCAATGTGAAGGCATATTCCTTTT
Organism: Bacteroidaceae bacterium; assembly: GCA_045597585.1. Lineage (GTDB taxonomy): Bacteria > Bacteroidota > Bacteroidia > Bacteroidales > Bacteroidaceae > Physcousia. The sequence goes on from JAZLKL010000122.1 coordinate 12,374, forward strand.
CGTGGCAGTTGCGTCGCAGTATGTTCAGTTCCCTCTCCAGATTGGCGATGTTGGTGGTCAGGTTGTCTTCCTTAAGTCGCAGCGCATTGATCTTCTGCATCATGTCCTCAATCATGGCATATCCGTTGGCAATGCGGATCCAGAGTGAGTGTCCGCCGACCAGCATCTCACGGCGTAGTTTGAGGTGCATGGCACGTTCTTGCAGTCGGTAGCCTTCCAAGCCATGGTTGTAGTCACGATGCACGTGCAACTCATCTTGTAGAGCCTGAATCTCTTGCTGTATCTGTTGGTATTCCGCATATACACGTCCCAGCATGTCGTTGGCATCCGTTTGCTTTCTCTCGTTCTCCCTCAGTTGCTGGTCAGCCTTTTCAAGGTCGGTTTCCAACGAACTCAGGTTGTTCAGTCTCTCCAGCACCAGGTCGCCATGCTTTGCCATGCTGTGGTAGGCTGCCAATGACTGTCTTCGGGTGCGCAGTTGCTCCATGCTGGTATGCATCTTCTCCATGTTGTGCCGATGCTCTTGCATCTCCTTCTCCAGGGCGGTCTGCTGACTCTTTTCATGTGCCAGTCTTTCAGTCAGTTTGCGTTCTTGGATGGCAATGTACGCCGAGCGTCCCTCTATCTTGAGCGCTTCGGCCACGGCATCCAGTCCTGCCTGGGTTTTCCTGATGGTGTCTCGCAGTTCATCACGTTTCTGCAGCAGCACCTTGTTCTCGTTCTCCAGCTCGTGATTGGTGATGTCCAACTCGCGGGTGAGTTCGCTGAGTCGTTGCTTCTGCTCGCGTCGGAGTTCCTCCAGCAGGTTGAGTCGCTGAAACTGGCTCTGTATGTTCTCAAACTCCTCATAGCGGTCCAGTTCGTCACGTTCCTTGACGCATGAGGCCAACTGCTTGTTGACCTCATACAGATGTTGCTTCTGCTCGTTCAGTTCGAGCAATACCTCCTGGTAGCGTCTTACGCGTTCCTGCTGCCTTCTGGTTCGGTTGAGGTTTTCCTCGATGTTGTCCATCTTGGTCTCGTTCAGTCGCAGGGCATCCTCTATGCGCGTGATGTGCGACTCGCTGAGCAGCTGTTCGCTGATGCGCATCCGCTTGGCCTCTTCCCTTACCAGTTGCTGGAAGTTGGCACCTTGGGTAAGTTGTGCCATGGCAGCCGATATGCTTGCCTGCTGGTCGGCGCTCACCGCCTGCTGGTCGATGTATTCATTCTCGCCGCCCTCTTCCAAAGGAAGAATGTCCTCCTCTTTTCTCTTATTCTGTGATCTCTTGAAGAACCCCATTATGCTATTTACAATTTACGGATTTAGTGATGATAAAAAATTAACTTGGTACGATTTGTGATGTGAGCTTTTTATGGTAACAACTCATCTTTTTGTCTGTTTTTGTTTCATTCATCGGTTACGATGCCCGCATCGCGCCCTCTTCATGAAGCAAAAGCATCTCAAAAATCTGAGGGTAAATCGTACCAATTTATTTTTTCACCATCACTTACAATCTACCATTCGTTTGTCTGTTTTCTGATTCCGAATTCCTGACTCAAGTGGTTCTTGTGGAAATCGTATGAGAACAATCCTTCAGTCGGGGATGACGGGTATTCTCAATATTTACCACAAATCCAAAGATGCCACTAAAGTATTTTGGTGCACAAAGGTACAAAAATAATTCATAATTCGTAATTCATATTTTATAATTGTTTGTTAAATGGAGGTTTTTTTGTAATTTTGCACCCAATTAGATTTTTAACAATACACTTTATATATTTATGAAGCCAAGTATTCCTAAAGGAACGCGTGATTTTTCTCCTCTGGAGATGGCTAAGCGCAATTACATTTTCGATACCATTCGTAGCGTATATGCCTTGTACGGATTTCAGCAGATTGAAACTCCTGCAATGGAAAACCTCTCAACCCTTATGGGCAAGTATGGCGAGGAGGGTGATAAGTTGCTGTTTAAGATTCTCAACAGCGGCGACTTCCTTCGTGGCGTGAGCGATGACGACATCCATCAGAAGAGTACCAACCAATTGGCTGCCCAGCTTTGCGAGAAAGGTCTTCGCTATGACCTCACCGTGCCTTTTGCACGCTACGTGGTGCAGCATCGCGAGGAACTTACCCTGCCTTTCCGCCGCTATCAGATTCAGCCCGTATGGCGTGCCGACCGTCCACAAAAGGGACGCTATCGCGAGTTCTACCAGTGCGATGCCGACGTGGTGGGCAGTGACTCCTTGCTCAACGAGGTAGAGTTGATGCAGATTGTCACCGAGGTGTTCCGCCGCTTTGGTGTGCGTGTGTGCATCAAGATCAACAACCGTAAGATTCTCTCGGGCATCGCAGAGGTGCTGGGAGCTGCCGATAAGATTGTAGATATCACTGTGGCCATCGACAAGCTCGACAAGATTGGGCTCGACAACGTCAATGCCGAACTGAAGGAGGACGGCCTTACTGACGAGCAGGTAGAGAAGCTTCAGCCCATCATCATGCTTTCGGGCACCAATGCCGAGAAGATTGCCACCATGCGTAGCGTGCTGGCCGAGAGCGAGACAGGCTTGAAGGGCATCGACGAGGTGGAGTATGTGCTGAACACTTACGCCAAGACCACAGACAGCAGCCAGCAGGTTGAGGGTGCATGTTCCTTGGAGCTCGACCTGACCCTGGCTCGTGGCTTGAACTACTATACCGGTTGCATCTTCGAGGTGAAGGCTCTTGACGTGGCCATTGGCAGCATCACCGGTGGTGGTCGTTACGACAACCTCACGGGCATCTTTGGCATGCCAGGCATCTCGGGTGTGGGCATCTCCTTTGGAGCCGACCGCATTTTCGATGTGCTCAATCAGCTGGAGTTGTATCCTGAAAGTGTCATCTCTTCAACCCGCGTGCTCTTTGTCAACTTTGGTGAGGCAGAGGCAGCCTACTCTCTTCCTGTGCTGATGGCAGCACGCAAGGCTGGTGTATGCTGTGAAATCTATCCCGACAGCGTGAAGATGAAGAAGCAGATGCAGTATGCCAACCAGAAGCAGATTCCCTTCGTGGTGCTGGTGGGTGAGACCGAAATGCAGCAGGGTAAGCTCACGCTGAAGAACATGACTACTGGCGAACAGAGTCTTGTGTCTCCTGAGGAGTTGATTGAGGCTGTTAAGTGAAACAAGGACTCTCATAAAAAGTTCTCTGGCAATGGAAAATGGCATTTCTGTTGCCAGGAGTGTGGTATGGATTCCCCTCTGTGCGCATGGGAAGCGCTCGTAGTTCCTACACACTTTACCCGTACAATACGTAGGAACCTCGTAGGAACCTCGGGGAAACTTGCTGATTTCCTTCTCTCCCTTAAAAAACAAACATCCAAATAAAAAATAATAGTGTTTTCAATAGACAATCTTTCCGTAGAGTTTTCCTCTAAGCCCCTTTTCGATGATGTCTCGTTTGTGGTCAATGACCGTGAGCGCGTGGCATTGATGGGAAAGAACGGAGCCGGCAAGAGTACTATGCTCAAGATTATTGCCGGCCTGCAGCAACCTACCAGTGGAACCGTTTCCATCCCTCGCGAGGCCACCGTGGCTTACCTGCCACAGGTGATGGTGCTGAGCGACGGACAGACCGTGCGCGAGGAGACAGAGAAGGCCTTTGCGCACATCCACGAGATGCAGGCACAGCTCGATCGTCTTAACGAGGAGATGATGCAGCGCACCGACTACGAGAGTGAGTCCTACCTCGCTTTGGTGGAACGATACGCGCACCTCAACGACCGTCTGCAGATGATGGGCGGTTTGGAGTACCAGGGTGAGCTGGAGCGTACCCTGCAGGGATTGGGCTTTGAGCGCTCGGATTTCGACCGTCCCACGAGCGAGTTCTCGGGTGGATGGCGTATGCGTATCGAGCTCGCCAAACTCCTTCTTCAGCATCCCGATGTGCTGTTGCTCGACGAGCCCACCAACCACCTCGACATCGAGTCGATACAATGGTTGGAGCAGTTCTTGCAGAACCGTGCCGGCAGCGTGGTGCTTGTCAGTCACGACCGTGCCTTCATCAATAATGTGACCACCCGCACGCTTGAGATTTCGTGCGGAAAGGTCTATGACTATAAGGTGAAGTACGACCAGTACCTCGAACTCCGTCAGGAGCGACGCGAACAACAGCTCCGTGCCTATGAGAACCAGCAGAAGGAGATTGCCGACATCAAGGCCTTCATCGACCGCTTCCGCTATCAGGCCACCAAGGCCATACAGGTGCAGAGCCGCATTAAGCAGCTTGAGAAGATTGTTCCCATCGAGGTGGATGAGGTCGATAACAGCGCCTTGCACCTCAAGTTTACGTGCTCCATGCGTAGTGGCGACTATCCCGTCATCTGCGAAGATACCGCCAAGACCTATGGCGAGCATAATGTGTTCCATAATGTCAACCTCACCATCAAGCGTGGCGAGAAGGTGGCTTTCGTGGGCAAGAACGGCGAGGGTAAGTCCACCCTCGTGAAGTGCATCATGGGCGAGATTCCCTTCGATGGTGTGCTGAAGGTTGGTCATAACGTGCAGATAGGCTATTTTGCCCAGAACCAGGCTCAGTTGCTCGATGGTGAGCTGACCGTCTTCGATACGATCGACCGTGTGGCACGTGGCGACATTCGTACCAAGATACGCGACATCCTTGGCGCCTTCATGTTTGGCGGCGAGGCAAGCGACAAGAAGGTGAAGGTGCTGAGTGGTGGCGAACGTACTCGTCTGGCTATGATTAAGTTATTGCTCGAGCCCGTCAACCTGCTCATCCTCGATGAGCCTACCAATCACCTCGACCTGCGTTCCAAGGACGTGCTCAAGGAAGCCATTCGCGAGTTCGACGGCACGGTCATCCTGGTCAGTCACGATCGTGACTTTCTCGACGGCCTTGTCAGTCGTGTCTATGAGTTTGGCGGTGGTGTGGTACGCGAGCATCTGGGTGGCATCTACGACTTCCTGCATGCCCATCAGATTGAGAGTCTCAACCAGCTTGGCACCCATGCCGCTCAGACCGTGTTCAAGTCTGCCGATGCCAAGTCGGGTGTGGCCGATGAGGCTCCCGCCAAAAGCGAGAGTCGCCTCTCGTATGAGGAGCAGAAGGCACAGGCCCGCATTCGCAAGAAGCTTGAGAAGGCCGTGGCCGATGCCGAGGAGCGTGTGGCGCAGCTTGAAGCTGCCGTGCAGATTCTCGAGGCACAGCTGGCCACTCCCGAAGGCAGTACGGATGCCTCGCTCTACGAGAAGTATGCCAAGATGAAGGCACAGCTCTCCGAGGCTGAGGACGAATGGGCTGAGGCCGTGGATGCGTTGGAGCCGAACGAATGACGACAGAGTGACGGTGATGGATATTCTTATCCTATACGTTGAGATAATGCCCTACAACCTTCCTGTGTGGCGTTATCTGAGGGACAAGGGGCATCGGCTTACCGTTGTCCAGTTTGACAAGCGAAAGCTTACTCCGTTCCACTACGAGGGTGAGAGTGGCATCGAGGTGCACAATGTCTCTGGTTTTGCCGACTACAATGCTTTCAAGGAAAAATTCTACAGTACCGACTGCAAACTGGTGCTCATGTGCGAGTGTTTTCAGAAATGGTACTGGAAGCTGGCCCGATGCTATCACAAGCATTATCCTGAAATCCCCGTGGTACTGGGTTGTGATGCCCAGTGGGAGGGCAAGCGGAATAATTACATTAAGAAGTTCCTCTTCCCCTTCTCCTACGCGAGGGTCTTTACGCATATCCAATGTGCAGGTAAAAGACAGGTGGATTATGCCATGCGAATTGGGTTCGGTAAGGGGCAGATAATCACTCCGTTCTATTGTGCCCAGAACGACGTCTATTATGCGGTCGATATTGATAGGAAACGCGAGGCGTATCCCAGGCGTTTCCTGTTTGTAGGTCGGTTCAACGAGGTGAAGGGCATCCGTGAGATGCTTTCGGCATGGAGTAGGATAAAGGATAGGAGGGGGTGGACACTCACCTTGGTGGGCAACGGTCCCTTGGAAGCCGAACTGGAAGCCTGTCGTGACGATGTGGACATAAGACCTTTCATGCAGCAGGAGGATATTGCAGGACTGATGCAGGAGTCTGGCTGTTCCATGATTCCCTCCAAGCATGAGCCATGGGGACTTGTCATCCACGAGGCAGCTGCCGCAGGCATGCCCCTCATTGTCTCAAAGGTATGTGGGGCCACCGATCAGTTTGTGGCAGATGGTGTCAACGGCATCGTGTTACAAGAGGTGAGCGCATCGTCCATTCAGCAGGCTATGGAGCAAGTCATCTCCTTGTCCAGTGAACAGCTCCTGTCTATGTCCGAGAAAAGCAGGATGATGTCGAAGAGCATCCAGCCCAGTCACGTGGCAGATGCACTTTTAGGTTTGATGAAATAGTAATTTGAATAAGATAGATATACGTATAAAAATCGCAATATTATGAAATTCAAGAACATGATGACAATTGTAGCCACAGCAGCCTTGGCTGCTTGTTCTACAAACAAGGTAGAGGATGGCAAGTTGGCCTCAGGTATCGACTTGCATAACCTCGACAGTACCTACAAGGCTGGTACTGATTTCTACATGTATGCCACCGGCGGTTGGCAGAAGTCCAATCCCCTCACGGCAGAGTATTCTCGCTATGGCTCGTTCGACGTGCTGCAGGAGAACAACAACAAGCAGTTGCGTGGTCTTATCGACAGCGTCTCAGCCTTGAAGGACCTCAAGGAAGGCAGCATCGAACAGAAGATTGCCGACCTCTACAACAGCGCCATGGATAGCGTCGCACTCAATGGCGATGAGTTTGCCACCATCCATCGTTTCCTGGCATGTGGCAACTACGGCGAGGCAGGCACGGCAGCACAATGGATTGCCCAGGAATGGCCCCGTATGCAGCGTCAGGGCGTGCAGGGACTCTTTGGCGTGTACATTGGTGCCGACGAGAAGGATTCCAAGAACAACATCGTCAACATCATGCAGGGCAGTCTCTGCCTCGGTCAAAAGGACTATTACGTGGATAAGGATGAGGCCACTACCACTATTCGCGAGGCATACAAGAAGTACATCGTCGATCTGTGCCTCCATGTAGGCTTTGGCGCAGCCGATGCCCAGCGCATCTGCCAGGATGTTATGCGCATCGAGACCCGTATCGCCGTGGCCAGCAAGTCGATGACAGAGTTGCGCGACCCCGAGGCCAACTACAACAAGCTCACCTATGACGAACTCAAGAGCCAGTTTGCTGGTATCGACTGGGATGCCTATTTCGGCGTCTATGGCGTGAAGCAGGGCGAGGTCAAGAATGTCGTGCTGGGTCAGCCCAATGCCATCCATGAGGTGGAGAAAGTGCTCAAGGAGGAGAAGCCCGAGGCTCTGCAGAACCTCTATCTGTGGCATGCCCTCGACATGGCATCCGGTTATATCGACGACCAGTCGCGTGCACTCAGCTTTGCCTTCTATGGCACGGTCATGACAGGCAAGACCGAGGACAAGCCTCGTTGGAAGCGTGCCGTGGCAAGCGTGGAAGATGGCTTGGGCGAGGCACTGGGTCAGCTCTATGTGGCTCGTTTCTTCCCTCGACAGGCCAAGGAGCGTATGGAGAAGCTGGTCAAGAACCTGCAGGTGGCACTGGGGCAGCGCATCGCCGTGCAGGACTGGATGTCGGACGAGACCAAGGCGGTGGCACAGGAGAAGCTGGATGCCTTCTACGTCAAGGTAGGCTATCCCAATAAGTGGGAGGACTATTCTGACCTGACCATTGGCAAGTGCTACCTCGACAATATGTTGGCATGCAACGAGTGGGGCATCAAGCAGATGGTCAAGAAGCGTCTCAACAAGCCTGTTGACAAGGACGAGTGGCACATGACTCCTCAGACCGTGAATGCGTACTACAATCCCACCACCAACGAGATCTGCTTCCCCGCAGGCATCCTGCAGCCTCCCTTCTTCGACATGAATGCCGACGATGCCTTCAACTATGGCGCTATCGGCGTAGTCATTGGTCATGAGATGACCCACGGCTTCGACGACCAGGGTTCTAAGTATGACAAGGAAGGCAACTTGCGCGAATGGTGGAAGCCCGAAGACACCGAGCGCTTCACCGAGCGCATTCAGGTTATGCGACAGTTCCACGACAGCATCCGCGTGCTGCCCGATCTCTATGCCAACGGTTCTCTCACCTTGGGCGAGAACATGGCCGACCACGGTGGTCTTATGGTCAGCTTTACCGCCTTCCAGAACGCCACTAAGGAGGCTCCCCTCGACACTATCGACGGCTTCTCGCCTGCACAGCGTTTCTTCCTGGCTTACGCCAACGTATGGGGTCAGAACATCCGCGAGGCCGAGATTCGCCGTCGTGTCAAGAGCGATCCTCACCAGTTGGGTATGTGGCGTGTCAACGGACAGTTGCCCCACATCGATGCCTGGTACGATGCCTTCCATATCACCGAGAAGGATCCCATGTTCGTTCCCAAGGACAAGCGCGTGACTATTTGGTAATTACGATACGAAGTTTCTTCTGTCCTTCGATTCTACGATATGAAGTTTCTTCTATCCTTCGATTCCTATAAAGGATGTCTTTCGGCTGCCGAGGTATGCGAGGCGGCAAGGAAAGGCATCCTTTCCATTTGTCCCGATGCCGAGGTGTGCTGCCTCCCCATGAGCGATGGGGGAGAGGGTCTGGTGCAGTCGCTTATGGCCCCCGCCGCATGGGGTGGGATGCCGCTCCATTGGGTGAAGGCAAGCGTGCATGGCCCTTTGATGGAAGAAAGGGTTGCGGAATACGCCATCAGCGAGGACGGACGTATGGCCGTCATGGAGATGGCCAGCGCCTGCGGCCTGCCACTCGTACCTATGGACAGACGTGACCCCACCCGCACCACCACCTATGGGTTGGGCGAGATGATGGCAGATGCCGTCCGCAGGGGCGTGCAGCATATTGTGCTGGGCATTGGAGGCTCGGCCACCTGCGATGCCGGCAAGGGTATGCTTGAGGCGTTGCATCACCATTTGACCTCTCCGTGGCAGGTACGCGTCTCCGTGGCGTGCGATGTGCGTAATCCCCTTTATGGACCCGATGGGGCTGCCTATGTCTTTGCTCCGCAGAAGGGAGCCACGCCCCGACAAGTGGAGTGGCTTGACGACCAACTGCGCCTTTTTGCCCACGAGACCGAGTGCAAGGGACTTGCCACCCCCTCTGATGCCTTGCAGCCTGGCACAGGAGCTGCCGGAGGCTTGGGCTATGCCCTGCTCACGTACCTTAAAGCCGAACTGAAGCCTGGCATCGAGGTGGTGCTCGATGCCTTGTACTTTGATGAGGTGGTGCAGGGGGCAGATTGGGTCATTACGGGTGAGGGGTGCAGCGACTGTCAGACTTTGATGGGTAAGGTTCCGCAAGGTGTGTTGCAGCGTGCCCAAAGGCAGGGTGTTCCTGTTGCCTTGATGTCGGGAGCCATTCGCGATGCCGAGGTCTTGCACGATGCGGGTTTCAAACGTGTTGCCTGCATCAATGATGGCGATTCCCGTCCGTTGGAGGTTCTTCTCTCTCCGCATGTGGCTTCCGAGAATGTGACTCAGTCGGTGAGGAGTTTCGTAAGTGAGTTATGTTGAATATTTTTATCTTGCAAGATGTCCGTTTTGAGCGTGCTATTTCAAGACGGACATTTTTTATTTGACATACTTATAGACGGATGTTATCTCTTGTTTTGCTGCTTCTTGTGCTTTTAACGTACTGGTAAAAAGTTGTTTTACCTTCTTGTAAGTAGGTTCTTTTTCTTGAAGCATTGAAGGAATATTGGCTGTTGTTAGATGGATGCTGCTTGTTTGGTGTATATTGAGATGACAAAATAAATTCTTTAATTCCTTTGCTCCAGTTCTTTGTTTGTGTGCCTTATTATGTGAACATGATAAAATGCTGACAGAAATACGTCGTTTTTACCCCAAGTACCCTGTTTTTAGGGGATGGAAATAGTACGGGTTGATTACGGATTGACTTCGGGTTAATATCGGTTTGATGTCAGGAAGCCTATTTGTGTAGATAATTTTGTACAAAACCCGAATAGGGGTGGTTCAGCTATAATAAAAACTTATCACACGAAATCAAGAACTAAAAACTTTAGGAACTTCTTATATTCACCATTACTAAATTTTGCCGTATAACTTTTTTTTTGTATCTTTGCACAAAATATTTCGTGCGCGTATGCGTAACGCGTGGCAATAGAGCATCTTTTTGTAATGCTGATATTGTACTTTTTTTATTAAAGTATTGATATTTAGCACCTTGTTTGGGTGTTGAAGCACCTAGTTTTTGCCAAAATGGATTGAGGTGCTTTTTTTGTGAATTTTAAGACTTATAATGCGGACTGCTTGTGGAGCGTTTGAAGCGTGTGAAATGATGCCGCCTTATAAGTTTTTGGCTTGAAAAATCAAATTAGAATGAAACTTTTATCCTCTTTGCCTATTCGTAAGATGGGTTCGGATTTTGTGGTTTATCGTGTTGATGCCAATACCAAGGGGCGCAGCATGATTGTCTTGAATGAAACGGCTGCCTTTCTTTGGAAGAAATTTGCCGGGGTAGAGTGCTTTGAAGTGAAGGACCTGGTGGATGCGCTGATGGAAGAATATGAAATCGACGAGCAGACGGCCTCTACCGATGCACACGCTCTCATGCAGGGTTGGATAGACAGTGGTTTCGCCTTAAAGTAGTTGCACAATGAGAATGAACGATAGCGTAGATTATCCGTACGTCATATTCTACCTCATACAGTTGGGGCTGGCGTATTGGTTCTGGAAGAAGCGTGATGACAAGATTGCTATATTAAGCCTTTGCGCCACATTTTTCTTCTTCGCCTTCAGAGCACCTGTGGTGGGTGCCGACACATGGAATTATGTGCGTTACCTTACTGGGGAGCGTGACTTCTACAACTTTGACCAGCGTGAGTTGGAGACGGGCTTCTTGCTCTATCACAAGATAGTGTCTTCCTTCTCTCCGTCGCGACTGATGGTGATGCTGCTCAACTCGGCCATCGGACTGGTTCCGCTGTTCTACATGATGAAGAAGTACTCCAAGAATGTGCCGTTGACCATCCTCATGTTCTGCTATATGGGTTGTCTGAACGTGTATTTCGTGGGTTTGCGACAGACGTTGGGATTGTGCCCCATGATTTTTGCCCTGCTGTACAGTCTTCGCGAGGATAAACCACTCAGCATAAAACTGATTTACATGGGTTTAGCTACCTTCGTAGGTTACTACTTCCATACGGTATGTTTCTTCTATGGTATCATTTATGCCGTGTCGATACTCATTCCGGGTGGCAATCGTAAAGTGTATCTGTGGACGATTGTCATCACAGCCTTCTGGGGCTTTATCCTGCAGCAGTTCGACATTATGCGCTTCTTCAACATGTACATGTCGCTCAACCCGAATGTGACGGAGCGTATCAACATTTACTTTACCGATACGGGTCTTGAGACGGGTACCTCGCTGAACATCCTTCTGCGCCCAAGTCTGGTGGCTTTCTTTGCCTTCAAGTACATGGACGAGGATAAGCTCTCGCATCCGTTCTGCAAGATCTATATGATTGGTGTGGTGATGTTCAACCTGATGTACAGTTTCCCCATGATTCACCGAATGATTCCGCCTTTGATGATGTATGGTGCCATCGTCTTCACGTGGGTGTTTGGCAACTCATACCAGTTGAACATGAAGGTTCGCTCTATCGTGAATGTGATTACGACGATTATTGTGCTCTATTTCTCCAGAGCGGCATACATCGACAGCGCAGAGTATGTGGTGATGGCCAATACGCGTATGCACCCCTACCAGTTCATCTTCGAGGATTACTCAGAACATACAACCATACGATTCTTTAACGATTGATTTTCTTTTCATTTGCAAGTCTCATCTGTAAGGTGTTTTGGGTAAAAGTTATAGAAAGTTTTTTTGACGACGTTCAAAAATAGACGAATGTCTTGACGAAAATGTCCCACAGCAGTAACAAGCGCATAGCAAAGAACACGATGTTCTTGTACTTTCGTATGTTCTTCATCATGGCCATCTCGTTTTACACCTCGCGTGTGATTCTGGACAGGCTGGGCGTGGATGACTACGGACTTTACAACGCTGTGGGAGGCGTGGTGGGAATGCTCTCGTTTCTGTCAGGAACGCTGAGCATCGGTACTACGAGATACATCACCTACGCCTTGGGAACAGACGATGAGAAGTCTGTCAAAGACACCTTCTGCACCTCGTTCTATGCCCATCTGGGTCTGGCTCTGCTGATGATACTGTTGCTCGAAACGGTGGGACAATGGTTCGTCTATACCAAACTGAACATTCCCGACGACCGTTTTAAAGCCGCCATCTGGGTGTTTCATATCTCCATTCTCACCATGCTGGTCAACGTGACGCAGGTACCCTATACGGCTTTGGTGATGGCTCACGAGAGGATGGGAATCTATGCCTACGTGAGCATCTTTGAGGGTATTGCCAAACTGGTCATCTGCTACCTCATAGCCTGTTCGCCACTCGACAAACTGACGTTCTATGCCATCCTGCTGGCCTTGGTGCAGGTCATCGTGGCTATGCTGTATCGAGTGTATTGCAACGTGAAGTTTCGTGAGTCGCATCTCTCACGCAGTTTCGACCGCTCCATCTTCAGGAGCATGATGGGCTTCTCGGGCTGGAACATCCTGGCCAATGTGGTGGAGACGCTGAAACTGCAGGGGGTAATCGTGCTGATGAACATGTTCTTTGCCCCTGCCATTGTGGGCGCTCAGGCGTTTGCCAACAATCTGTCCGCCTCTATGATGCAGTTTGTCAACAACTTCCGTACCGCCATCAATCCGCAGATCATCAAGCTGTATGCGGCGGGCGAGTATGAGAAGAGTCGTCGCCTCACGCTGTCCACCACGGTGTATGTGTTCGACCTCATCCTGCTCTTAGGACTGCCCTGCCTCTTTGCCATGCCCAAGATACTGGAACTGTGGCTGGTGGAGGTGCCCGACTATACCGTGGTGTTCTGCCAGTTTGTGATAGCTTACAACATTCTGAGCACCTTCTCTGCCGCCTTCTACATACCCATGATGGCAGCAGGCAAGATACGCACCAATTCCCTGGCAGGACTATTCTTCGGCATCTGTCAGTTCGTGGTGCTCTACTTCATCCTTCGTCTGGGTGGAGGCGTGATGTGGATGCAGTATTTCATCATCTCCATTGCCCTGGCGTTCAGTTTCATCGTCAAGCCCTGGATTTTGGTACGCGAGGTGGGCTACCGCTATTCCGAGATACTGCGCTGCTTTCTCACCTGCACCAAGGTGGCAGTAGCCTCGCTGGTATTGCCTATTCTGTGCCTCTGCCTCATGGACAGGGATGCACTCTCGCATAATATTCTGCTTGTGTTGTGTACCGTCGTATCGGTTGGCTGTGCCTCACTCCTCTTCATGGAGCGCGAGGTGAGAGCCAAGCTCTACGGTTTCATACGAGCTAAATTGTAGTTTCATGAAGTTAGAAAAATACGGCATCATATTAGAGACGTTGAACCACGACAAGATAGAACTGGTTCGCCATTGGCGCAACTCGCGCAAGATACGGCAATGTATGTTGTTCAGGGACGAGATTACCCCCGACATGCAGGAACGCTGGTATCAAAAGATTTCAACGAGCGAGAACGACTATTTCTTTCTCATCGGGTATCATGGCAGGGATGTGGGACTTATCAACATCAAGGACATCGACAAAGAGGCGAGGTGTGGCGAGTCGGGCATCTTCATCTGGGATGAGGCTTGCCTGCACACCGGTGTGGCGCTGCGTGCCACGCTCTGCCTGTACGACTTTTCCTTTGAGACCCTTCAACTCGATAGGTTGGTTGGTCACATACTGAGCGACAACGAAGCCTCAAGAAGGTTTCATCAGAAGGTAGGCTTCAAGTGTTGTGCCGAACTGGACATCTGTCAGGCAGGACTGGAGAACAAGGGTTACCTCCTGACGCGTGAGGACTACATGGCGCATCGCGATGCCATAGCACAACGCTTTACAATCGACCAGATTCCCTTCAATAAGCCTTATCTTTCGGGACACGAGTGCGACTATCTCATCCAGGCCGTTAATACGGGAAAGCTGTCGGGCAACGGACTTTTCACCAAGAAGTGTCAGGACTTCTTTATGGAGCAGTATGGCTTCAGGAAATGCCTGCTGACCACCTCGGGCACAGACGCCCTGGAGATGTGCGCCATGCTGTGCGAACTGAAGCCCGGCGACGAGGTCATCGTACCCTCATATACCTTTGTGTCCACCGCCCTTGCCTTTCTTCGCGAGGGAGCCAAGGTGGTATTTGCCGACTCCTCGACCGACAATCCCAATCTGGATGCCGACAAGCTGGAGGCTTTGATAACCCCACGGACAAGGGTCATCGTACCGGTGCATTATGCTGGTATGGCATGCGACATGGACAAGATTATGGCGCTGGCAGACAAGTACCATCTTATCGTGGTGGAGGATGCTGCACAGGCCATCCAGTCCTATTACAAGGGCAGACCCTTGGGTGGAGTGGGGCACATGAGTGCCTTTTCGTTCCATGAGACCAAGAACATCACCGCTGGTGGAGAGGGCGGTCTGCTGGCCATCAACGATGAACGCTTTGTGCGTCGTTCTGAGATACTGTGGGAGAAAGGTACCAACCGTGCCGAGTTCTTCCGCGGAGCAGTCAACAAATACGGTTGGGTGGATATGGGCTCGTCGTTCCTTCCTGCCGAGATCAATGCGGCTTTCCTGTGGGCACAGATTGAGAATCTGACGAGCATACAGGACAAGCGCAGGCAACTGTGGCTGCACTATCGTGACGAACTGAAGGTGCTTGAGGATGAAGGATGGGTAAGTCTGCCCAAGATGCCCGACTATGCCTCGAACAACGGGCACCTCTTCTACCTCGTGTGCAGGAGTTTGAGTGAGCGCACCCAACTGATTGCCTACCTCAAGGAACATGGGGTGATTGCTCCCTTCCACTACCTGTCGTTGCACAAGAGTGAGTTCTATGCCAAGCAGGGCTGTGACATTCCGGAGCTACCTATGTGCGACATGTATGCCGACCGTTTGATGCGATTGCCCTTGTTCTACGAGCTCGACATGGTGCAAGCCGATTCCGTTATTTCGCTTATCTATGCTTTCTATGCCTCCATCCAGGCCTAAGATACTTATCATCTCATCGTCCAACCCATGCAAAGGCTCGGGCGTGATAGCCACCGATGCCTATCATGCCTTCAGGGAGGAGGGCTATGAGGTGGACTTCCTGACCCTCGAACGGTGTGAGACCTATCCCGAGTTCCTGTATGTGAGGAAAAGGGGTTTCACCTTATTTAATATATTAATAAGGATTGTGGAACTGTTGAGAAGATGGTATGCTCCCCTTTGGGCGCGCAAGAACCATTGCCAGCAGGAACCCGATAATGACTATTACTTCTTCTATCACGACGAGAAGCATCCTCCTGTGCCTGCATGGATGGTGCTGCGCAAGATACGCAAGTCATACGACCTGGTGTATATCCGTTTCTGGCAGAGCATGCTCAGCTTTGACACCGTGGAGAAGATTCATAGGAAGCTGCAGTGCAAGTTTATCTTCGATAGTGTGGATTATTCGCCCATGACGGGTGGATGCCATTTCACAGGTTCGTGCGAACGCTATCAGACGGGTTGCGGATGTTGCCCTGCCTACCACTCCCATGATGCGGAGGATTTCACACATAGGAACGTACTTTACAGAAGGAGTTTCTACGAACGTGTACGTCCAGTGGTTACTGGCAACTCTTATATGCTCTCTTTCTACGACAAGTCATACTTGTTGCACGACTGCAGGCGGATAATCAGTTACCCGGTGATTGACGTCAATGCCTTCAAACCTTATGACATGATGGAGGCACGCAAGGAGTTTGGCATTGCGCAGGAGAAGCGTTTCGTGATGCTCTTCGGCAGTCAGGGTATAGATGATGAACGCAAAGGCATACGCTACCTGATAAGCGCCATCAACCAGTTTTGTTCACATCTCTCAGACGAAGAGCGTGCCGGCGTGCTGGTAGTGGCTATAGGCAAAGGTTTCGACAAGATACAGCCCCTTTTGCAGGTGGATAGCATGAGTTTAGGCTACGTGTCGCTTGACACGCTTCCCAGAGTATATGCCATGGCCGATGTGTTCCTTTGTGCCTCGGTAAACGATGCAGGTCCTATGATGGTGAATCAGGCATTGTGCTGTGGCACTCCCGTGGTAGGCTTCGAGATGGGTGTCTGTCTGGATGCCGTGAAGGACAGAGGTACGGGCTATTGTGCCAAACTGAGAGATGCCCAGGACCTGGCTCATGGCATCATGACCATGTTCACGCAATCGACGGAGGAACGTGCCGCTATGCGACAGCGATGCCGTGTGTTTGCCGAGCAAAACTACTCACACCATGCTTTGGTGGAGAGGATTATAAGTAAGTGATCAAAATTATTTAGTTAATGTGTAGTAAGTGAACTTTTATAATATACGCACTCTCTTTTTCACACCTTTTGCACTTATTCTCAGTCATGTAGCCCGCTACACTCCTTCGAAATAAGCACAAAATCTGCAGAAAAATAGAG
>JAZLKL010000123.1:0-5990 GCA_045597585.1 Bacteroidaceae bacterium
TGGCTTACGTGTTTTGACGTAAGCCAGACGTAAGCCAATTGTGTGAAGATAGGGTGATGGGAGGAGGCTGATAGGAGGAAAAAGAAAAAAAGACCGCCTCCCGTCCCCCTTCAGGGGGAAGCGGGTACATTTAGCTTCATGTGGCCTTATGTATCCGCTTCCCCCTCGCTCAGCGTGCCTTTAGGCCGATGCTTCGCTCGAAGGGCAGAAGAAAGGGGGACGGGAGGGGGTCTGTGGGAGGGGTATATGTTTACTCAGCCAACCGCACGAGGCGAACCGAAAAGCCGTCGGAACGGCCGGAGAAACCATCCGTGTAGATGTCCGAGTTGAAGTAAATGTCGCTCGCGTAGCTCCCGTAACTCGAACTAGGCGTAGAATACCAATATTTGCCCCAACCCTCTGCAAAGTAGAAGTATGAACCATTGCGGTAGCCAGCAGCAGGCAGACAAACCAGGTCAAGAGAACTCAGCTCATCGAGGGTGTATGATGCTTTCAAGGTACCACTGAAGCCATCGGGAGCAATGATCAAGCAGTTTTTCTTGTCGCCTACGGTTACGCAACACTTGCACAGATTGCTAGCATTGGTGCGAGTGTTGATGAGGTAATTCCATTCTGACTCACTCAAGGCAAAGCAGCCACTTGTGCCATCCACGGTGAGGGGATTTTCCCCACCACAGAAGAACTTGTCGCTGGTGCTCACGCTTGAGTTGCTATATTTTAGTGCGTATGGCATGTAATTGGTGTAAGCACTCAGATAGTCCGTGCTATTTGCCCAATAGAAGTGTCCCACATGGCTGGCATTCCACGAGGTGGGATAGTCGGTCTGGTTGGCTTCGAAATGGAATACACTTCCATCACAATATAAGTTGCCCTTGGTGAACTGAACCTTCTTGGTCGAGCTTACGCTGAAGATGCCTGCCAACGTATTGCCCTTGTCTGCACCACCCTCACCCGAACTGGTGATACTGCTTACCTTGGCTTTCAGGTCAGTAAGCTCGGTTAGAATCTTGACATACTGCGCCTTCAGGGCGTTCAGCACGTCCAACAGGCTCTGCGTGTCAACGGCTGTCTTGTCGGCAGCCTTGCCAAGCAATCGGTTGGAAAGCGCAGGGACGTCCGAAATGCTAACCTTGTCATCCTGATTCACATCGTAGATACTGCGAGCCTTCAACGTAGGCTCCTGAGCGCTTGCCATGAGCGTCATGGCAAAAAGCGAAAAACTTAAAAGAAACTTTTTCATAAATTATTATTTTATTTGTTAATATCCGTCAATAGTAATTTGATTGTGCAAAATTAGGCATTTTTGGGGAAAGCACCAAAGAAAAGAGGGAAAAATAGCCCCATCAAACACACAAACCACCAAACCACAGCCCCCGACCCCCCAACTTTTGACTACGGTCAAAATGTAGGGAGTAAGTGAATGTGGCCCGCGCCAGCCGTATGCACCTATTTTACTCCCTCGGGGGTTGGGGGGGCTGTTCTTTCTTCTTTCTTAATTCTTCATTATGAGTTGTGAATGGTGAAGGTCGTAGGGCTCGACGAAGTCAATTGTGAATGGTGAATTAAAAAAAGCGCCAAAACATGATGGAATATCAGATATTTTATGTACCTTTGCAAGGCAAACGGGATTTGCAAAAACCAAGGAAGACAAAAAACAATGAAAAGAGCATTTATCGCATTGATAGCATTTGCCGCGCTGGCCTTCTGCGCGTGCAACTCATGCAAGAATGGAAACGATGTGAGCGACACCATCAAGGTGGGCGACTCCATCAAGATAGTCGAGGCCGTGGACAGCACCCTGTGGGGACGCATGGGGGAAGGAACTGCCATGAACGTGGTGGAGTTCATCAGCGACAAGGGCGACACCCTGTACCTGCGCAAGCAGTCGGACGAGGGTGAGCCGGCACACATGGTGGGCTCTATCAGCAACTTCACCGACCGATTCGCCATCACGGTGGCAAACATCGGCGACGAGGAGAGTGCCTACCTGCTGACATGCGTCAACAGCAGTCAGCTGCTGGGTGTGTGGAAGAACAAAGACACCAAGCTGTCGCTCTTTGCCGATGGCGCTGCCGACAACGAGGCTGCCAAATACACGCAATGGAGACTCATCAACGGCAAACTGGTCCTGTCGGGCAGCACCACCACCGAGTATGGCGAGACAGCACGTACCGACACCATGCTCATCACCCTGCTCAACGAGGACAGCCTTAAATACACCACGCCACAGCACGAGGAAGTAAAGCTGGGAAGATAGTTTTTTGGGGGAAGTTATCGCTAACGCTTTGGAAGTTAAAGGAAGTTACCGCTATCGCTTAGGAAGTTAAAGGACGATAGTATTAGCCTTTGAGGATAACTCAAGAAGTAAGACATTCGTCCTTTAACTTCCGCGAAGCTAACTTCCCTTAACTTCCGCGCCAAAGGCGCATAACTTCCAAAAGTTGAGCTTGCGAAACTTGAACAACATAATTAAGAAAAATATGAAGCACCATTACTTATTGGCATTATCGGCTTTGCTGCTCGCCTCATGCGGCAAGCAGCAGGGAGGCAACGAGGCCACCGACTCTACCGAGGTAAAGACAACCACAGAGGCTACCGTCGAGGAGAAAGCGGAAGAAGCCCCCATCGTGTACTCCCTACAGACGGAGACATGCAGCGACTACAAGATGTTTGAGTTCAAGTCGATCACCAAGAACATCTACCACGAGAACAGCATCACGATAGAATGGCCCAAGAGCGCCGAGGGCATCGACCTGGCCAAGCTGCAGGAGGCCTACAAGGAGTGGCTGCACATAGACAAGAACAAGGACGTGAGGAAATACCTCAAGGAATGGGTGGAAAACGAGCGTTCGGGCGGAGTACCCGATATGGACTTCGTGCCCTGCAAGGAGCGACACGAACGCGACGAGGCACAGATGATGGCAGCGGAAGCCGGCGAGGAGGACGAATTTGAATACCAGTACGACACGGAGCAGACCTTGTCGTCCATGCTCATCGTCAACGACAGCATACACCACTACCTGGTGTTCCAGATGGAGACAATCGACAACATAGGCAACGGCGTGGGAGCCGGCGTGTACCAGGGATTCAGCCACTTTGTGTACGACTACGAGCGAGGCGAGAAAATAGAACTGAAGGACATCATCAAGGACGAGAAAGCGGTAGTGAAGCAGCTCAAGAAGCAGAACAAGGGTTCGTATGAGGGACTGCCCAACGTGACCAGCATCCCCTCGGCATGGTTCCTCTCGGGCAAGAACCTCTGTCTGATATTCCCCAAATATGAGATTGGCTATGGCAGCGACGGATGCCCCGAACTGGCCATCGACCTGACCAAGTGCACAGACGCCCTTACCGACTACGGAAAGAAGCTGATAGGGAACTGAGAAAAGAACCCACCATTTCACAAAAAACGTTCACATTTTTAAGCAACAATTCGTAAAATGTTAAACTATGTGAATTAAAAACAACAATTCTTTCCATTTTGCTTTCAAATTTGAATTGTTTTTATTAAATTTGCATCGAAATGCTAATACCAGCTTTCAAAGAATCTAATTAGTATAAACAAAAACACACATACAATCATGAAAACTAAAGCATTTACATTAGCCCTGGTAATGGGAGCCATGACAAACACCGCTTGGGCACAATTCGAGGATACGGACATCAACGACCGTATTGAGTTCTCATTTAAGAAGGTTGGCATTGCCGAGGCTGACATGAACGATAGCATACAGTCTGCACGTAGCTACGTATCAGCATTCCAGAACGCTTATGCAAACAAGGACTACAAAGAAGCATACGACAGCTGGAAATACCTCATCAAGAATACTCCCTTCGTCAACAATGGTATCTATGCAGGTCAGGCACCCTATATGTTCTACCAACTTATCAATGCAGAGCAGAATGCCGACCAGAAACTGACATACTTCAACGACATGATGAGCATGTTCGACCAGCGTCTGGCACGTCTGGACTCCATCAACTCGTTCAACAAGGTGAAGAACACCAAGGGCGACGTGCTGGCCGTACGTGCTGACTACTACAACTATACTGCCCCCGGTATCGGCGCAGCCTGCAACTACAACTTCAAGACCCACTATGGCAACTATGCTGAGGCCATCAGGGAGATCAAGGAGAATGGCGGTCGCGACGTAGAGGGTAGCGTACTGCAGAACTTCATCCTCATCAGCGACGCTTACTTCAAGCAGGTGCCCTCTCACCGTGAGCAGTATCTGCAGGACTACCTCGATGCCAAGGATGCCTGCGAGAAGATGCTGGCGCTGGCTACCGAGGCCAATGCCGAGGGCGACACTGCAAGAGCACAGCAGCTGCTGCAGAAATACGATGCTCCTCTGGCTCAGATCGAGACCACTTTCGCTACCAGCGGTGCTGCTGAGCGCGAACAGGTCATCGCGCTGTACGAGAAGACCATCGAGAGCAAGAAGGATGACTTGAACTACCTGCGTTCTGCCATCACCCTGATGTCGAACGCCGACTGTAACGACGCAGACATCTATTATAAGGCTTGCGAGTATGCGTACGCCATAGAGCCTACCTTCGAGAGCGCCATCGGTATGGGTGAGTTCGAGCTGAAGAACGGCAACATGAACAAGATGGTGGAATACTACAACAAGGCTATGGAGCTGAGCAACAACGACAAGAACCGTGGCAGCATCTGCCTCCGCATTGCCAGCGGCTTGCGCAAGGCTAAGCAGTACACCGGTGCCCTGACATACCTGGAGAAGGCTCAGAGCTACAACCCCGACCTGGCTGCCAAGGCACTCATCCAGCAGGCTACGGTTTACACACAGCTGGGTCAGTATAGCGACGCCATCAGCTTTGCCCGTAAGGCTACCGCAGCCGACATCGCTGTGAGTGGTACTGCAGACCGTCTGATTGCAAGCATCCAGAAGGCTCAGGCCAACCAGGCTGCCGCATCAAAGGCTAAGGCTGAGTACGACGCTTACATGGCTAAGAAGAAGGCTGAGTCAGACTTCTGGCAAGGCAAGTAATAAAGAGGCTGTCAAAAGCATAAACGCAGAGACGCAAAGCTTGTTCTCCTATAACGAGAAAGAGAACCTTTGCGGCTCTGCGTCTTTGTGTCTCTGTGTTTAAAAAATCCGTTCTTCTGGCTTTTCTCGAATATTCGACAAGATTAACGCGAAAAAATTTGCTTTCTTCATAGAAATATTGTAATTTTGCAAAGGAATAGTATAAACCAATTTAAATAACAAGAAAATGACAATTAACGATTACAAGTTTGCCGGTAAGAAGGCTATCGTTCGTGTTGACTTCAATGTACCCTTGAAGGAGGGTGTTATCACCGATGACACTCGTATCCGTGGTGCAATTCCCACCTTGAAGCACATCCTCGAGGAGGGTGGCGCACTCATCATCATGAGCCACATGGGTAAGCCTAAGGGTAAGGTTAAGCCCGAGCTCTCACTCGGCCAGATCAAGGAGGCTGTAGCTGCTGCTCTCGGCGTTCCCACCGTACAGTTCGCTCCCGACTGCGCTAAGGCTCAGGAGGCTGCCGCTGCCCTGAAGCCCGGTGAGGTATTGCTGCTCGAGAACCTCCGCTACTATCCCGAGGAGGAAGGTAAGCCCGTAGGTAGCGACAAGGAGGATCCCGCATACGAGGATGCCAAGAAGGAGATGAAGGCTAAGCAGAAGGACTTCGCCAAGACCTTGGCAAGCTATGCTGACTGCTACGTAATGGATGCCTTCGGTACCGCTCACCGCAAGCACGCTTCTACCGCTGTCATCGCTGACTACTTCGATGCTGACAACAAGATGTTGGGCTACCTCATGGAGAAGGAGGTTCAGGCTGTTGACAACGTACTGAGCAACATCAAGCGTCCCTTCGTTGCCATCATGGGTGGTTCAAAGGTATCTTCTAAGATCGGTATCATTGAGAACCTCCTCGGTAAGGCTGACAAGCTCATCCTCTGTGGTGGTATGACATATACATTCGCTAAGGCTCACGGTGG
>JAZLKL010000124.1:0-42601 GCA_045597585.1 Bacteroidaceae bacterium
TAAGTGAACTTTTATAATATACGCACTCTCTTTTTCACACCTTTTGCACTTATTCTCAGTCATGTAGCCCGCTACACTCCTTCGAAATAAGCACAAAATCTGCAGAAAAATAGAGCGCATCTATTATAAAAATAATTTTGATCACTTACTTAGCAATTTTGTATATAATGAGGTATGAACATACTGTGGATATTTGACAATCCTTTGAACCCTGAGGCAGGAGGTACAGAGCGTGTGTCCTTCCTTGTCATGCAGGGACTTAAAAGTAGAGGACATACTTGCCTGGGGCATCTTGTTATTGATCAAAACACAGGTGTTTGTAATTATGATGGTAAAATTGTTGATGATTTGTTCGATTTTCTCATCTTTCAGAATATCAATATTGTTATAAACCAAAAAGCACAGGATTGTGAGTTTTTGAGGATGTTCTTGATGTTGGGTGGACAACGGTGGAAGAATCAAGGTGGAAAAATTATAAGTTGCTTGCACTTTAATCCTCAACCTGTAAGTGAGTATTATGACATCAAGGTTTTATGGCCAAAATCATTTAAGAAGATGGCACTGCTTTTACGTGCTAAGTTCTTCCCAAAGCTAGTAGAGCACAGGCAGAGAATGCATACAAAAGAAGTGATTCAATACATTTATAATAACTCAGATATATTTTTGCTTCTTACAGAGACACATTTGTCTTATCTTAAAAACCTTCTGGATATTGATAATGTAAACAAATTACAGGTTATACCTAATCCGTTGACATTTCAACATATTATTGATCACAATCAATTACAACAGAAAAAAGACATCGCAGTTTTTGTCGGCAGGATGGATGAATATTACAAACGAATTTCCATCATTTTGAAATCCTGGAAGTTGCTTCAAGATGATAGTCGTTTTAGTAATTGGGAACTCAAAATTATCGGTGACGGTCCTTGTCTTGAAGCCTATAAGAAATACGCATTAGATAACAAGTTACAGAATGTGTGGTTTGAAGGTAGGTGTAATCCTGAGGCATATTATAAAGAGGCTAAGATCTTTTTAATGACATCAATCAGCGAAGGTTTGCCTATGACAATTCTTGAGTCTTTTCAAAATGGTGTCGTGCCTATAGTTATTGATACATGTCCGGTCTTCCACGAAATTGTAAGCAATGGCTTTAATGGTGTGGTCTGCCACTCTGATGGATACCGAGATTATGCCAAGGCAATAAAATCCATAATGTGCGATAATAGCAAATATAATGAACTTGCTCGTAATGCAATAAGTACTGCTTCTGAGTATTCGACTGAACACATTATAGACAAGTGGCAAGAAATAATTACTGGTTTATAATACGAATATAATGGAAGAAAACAATAAACGTATTGTAAAAAATACAGTATTCTTGTATGTTCGCCAAATAATTATTATGGCGCTTGCATTTATCTCCACCAGGATTGTTCTGCAAAAACTTGGTGTGGATGATTATGGCATATATACACTTGTTGGTGGTTTCGTGACAATGTTTACCATTTTGAACAATGTTTTGCAAAGCGCGACTCGGAGGTTTATGGCAATAGCGATTGGAAAGAATGACGATACAATATCAAGAAAAACCTATGCGACATCTTTGGCAATGCATGTGCTGATAGGTGTAATTGTTGTGCTTTTACTAGAAACATTGGGATTATGGTTATTAAACAACAAACTACACATAGCCCCTGACAGAATGGTGGCGGCCAATTGGGTCTTCCAGATATCTGTGTTCAATGTTTTTATTACGGTTACCCAAACCCCTTTTATAGCAGCTGTGACAGCGCATGAGAGGTTCGATATTTATGCGTATATGAGCATCTTTGACGTTGTGGGTAAAATCCTTATATTATTTCTGTTGGTTTACATTCCTGGAGATAAGCTTGTTGTATATGCTGTATTGATGGCATTGGTCTCCTTTTTGGGGGCTATGATATATCGAGGTTATTGTAGAATCAAATTTGTCGAATGTAGGTCTTTTGCTTTTCGTGTAGATAAACCGTTGTTTAAGGAAATGCTGGTTTTCTCTGGCTGGGACAGCTTAGGTAATATTATGACAGTTCTGAATGCACAAGGTACCACGGTGTTGCTTAATATGTTCCTTACGACCGTAGTAAATGCAGCCAGAGGTTTAGCCGGTACTGTTACAACTACTGTAGCCAACTTTGTGACGGGTTTTGTTACGGCTGCAGAGCCGCAACTGGCAAAGTATTACATACAGAAAGATGAAATACATTTCAATTCATTAATATTCAATGTTACTCAAATGACGTTGTTTTTACTGGCCATCTTTGCCGTGCCTGTTTTTTTTGAAATTGATTATGTCTTGAAACTATGGCTAGACATTGTTCCTGAGTACACATCAGATTTCATAAAAATAACTGTCATTGTTTGTTTCCTTCAATATTCTTATACCATGTTGATTAAGGGTATTGTTGCAATTGGAAGGGTTAAGGAATATAACACGTTGAGTATTGTGCTGGTTTTTTCAAACTTACCTCTTGTGTGGTTGGTGTTATGGCTTGGATGGTCTCCTAATGCGGTCTATTGGGTGTCTTCCATACCTTCACTGATGAACTTTTCCATTACGTTATATATATTGAAGAAATATGCAAGGTTTCCTGTGAAAGAATTTGTAGTCAACGTTTTTGTTAAAAATGTGTTTTTTGTAGGGCTCTCGTGTGTTTTGCCTGCAATTATTCAATATACTCTATTTCCAGGATTGTTAAGATTCCTTATTGTTTGTGCTGTTTCTGTCATAAGTACCATGTCTGTTTTGTGGTTCTTTGCATTTAATAAAGATACAAAACAGATGATATTGGCTAAAGTTTTTAAGAGACGATAGATGCCTGTTGAATCCATCGATTTGTTTTTAACCTTAATAATATCTATATTGATGATAAAATTATTGTGCGTCACAGGAAATATCTATCCACCCAAGACTGGTGGAGATCAAGCTGTGGTAAATGCATTTAAATTGCTTCAGGATGAGTTAGACTTACATGTTTTTGTTTTGGGCTCAAGTCCAGAAGAAGGGTCTATCTCGCAATTCAAACAAGCATTGCCCAAAGCAAGCTTTGGCTATTTCAACATCCGTGCAAGAGACAGGTATGAAA
This sequence comes from Bacteroidaceae bacterium, assembly GCA_045597585.1. Taxonomy (GTDB): domain Bacteria; phylum Bacteroidota; class Bacteroidia; order Bacteroidales; family Bacteroidaceae; genus Physcousia. The sequence goes on from JAZLKL010000124.1 coordinate 3,126, forward strand.
CCGTACATCAATTTTGTCTGAGAATTAAAAACGTTTTGCATAGGCTTGCCAATGATAATCCGGGTAATTACGAGATAGAGCGTTTGCTTACAGCCAATACAGAGCGTAATATGAATCTCTACGAGGTGCTTAATAAATACATAGTTGATAATGATATTGATATCGTGCAATTTGAATTTACTTCATCGCTTTTTTGGGCACAGGGAATAACCGCTTCTGTAAAGAAGGTTTTTGTGCAGCATGAAATCAACTATGTTGTTAGGGAGCAACGTTTGCCACAGGATTGTACTACACGCGAAAAACTTATATGTGGTATTTATAAGAATCGTGAGATTGCAATGCAGAATGCATATGATGCAGTTATAACACTTCAGGAAGAAGATACAAAGAGACTTGTGAGGGATGGTGTGAGAGTGCCGGTTTTTACTTCATTTGCAAAAGTGCAGATTCGTGAGGCTGATGTGAAAGACTATACAAATATTGATGAAATTGATTTGGTATTCGTGGGACCGGAAACTCACATTCCTAACAAACACGGTCTGCAATGGTTTGTAACTGAGGTGTGGAACAAGATACTTGCCAATACGCCGGATATTAAACTTCATGTGGTAGGAAGATGGTCTGACAAGACCATAAGTGATTGGACTGCCAGATATGATAATTTGATTTTTGAGGGATTTGTTGATGACCTTGTCTCTGTTCTGCAAGGAAAAATTATGATTGTGCCTATTTATGAGGGTAGTGGTATACGTATGAAGATCCTGGAAGCTGCAAATATTGGCGTGCCATTTGTTTCTTGTACGGTAGGAGCAGAAGGTTTGTTGTTTACAAGCGGAAAGGATTGCTTTATTAGCGATAATCCGGAGGAATTTGCGGATGATGTTATCAGACTGCTTTCCGATAGAGAACAGTTAAATGCTATTGCAAATAATGCAAAACAACATGTGCAGGAGACTTTCTCGGATGAGAACTTTATTCAAACAAGAATGAATTGTTACAGAAGTCTCGTTAAGGCGCATCCCGAAAAAATTATTAATGGATAGAATTTTCTTTTCAAGTCCTTATTCTGGGGAAAACGGCCCTGGTGAGGTGAATCGCAACCTCGTAGAGAATTTCCCTGATGGTGTTTCCGTGCTGCATAGCCAGAACCGATATCTTATTCGTTTGGAAACAATTATTAAGATATTCTGGTGCAGGGTACTGATTATATCAGCACTTGGACAGAAAGACTATGAGGTCAGGCTTGCCAAATCCTTAGGCAAAAAAATCATTTATATTATGCATGGGTTTGCTGAGGATGACTCGGAATACTTAAAGGCAAGACAGGATTATTTATTCCCTAAAGCTGATCTGATTTTGTGTGTGAGTGAGCCTTTCAGGAAGCAGGTTGCATTAAAATACCCTGAAATAGCATCAAAATTGGGTGTGCTTACCAACGGCATTGCATGGGAAAGAATTGAAAACGAAATTAAAAATATCAAAGTCCATCGTGATAATAATGAGATTGTTCTGATAGGTGGTGGGAGAGTCATTAAAAAGAATCTCAATATATGCAGAGCAATACAACGAATAAACGAACTGACAGGAAGTAATTATCATGTTTCTGTCTTTGGGCAGAAATCAGATGCAGATGAATCACGTGATATCGAAAGGATTCCATGTGTTTCTTTCTGCGGGTCAATACCCCATAAGGAGTTATTACGAAAGTTCTCTATGTCTTGCCTCTTTGTACAGGGTTCATCTTCGGAGTCTTTTGGCTTAGGCGTCGTGGAAGCCATAGCTTGCGGTTGTAATCTTGTTGTTTCTCAGTTTGTGGGTGCCTTATGTGTTATGCCGGCGATAAGGAATGAGGAAATAATATTGAACCCTGATGACATCGATGAGATTGCAGAGCGCATACTGTGGGTTTTAAGCCATCCAAATAACGAACGTCTCTTAAAATCTATTGACAGAGAACAAACGTCTTTGAAGATGGCTTCAAGAAAATTAATAGAAATGACCAAAAATATAATATAACGTTCATGTTTGAGTGCTTGACACTTTAGTGTTTGAATTTATGATAATAATTGCTTTAGCATAGGATAACTTGTAGGTGGGTTCTATTAATTCGCTTTGTTAGATACGCCGCTTATTTTTGAGATCAAAGTGTTAGTTTTAGAAGGAGCATAGCGGGCTATGTGACTGAGAAAACTGACAGTTTGAACCAAAAAGAAGCAAGTAGATGACAAAACGTCAAACCCCATAAATTTTTAAATATTACGGTGGGAATTAATAGAACCCACCTGTAATAATTGGAGTGCATGTGGCTTTTCATGTAGGCTGTTGTTTTATGGCTACAACAAAAGCTAAATGGATGCATAAAGCGTATCAGGTTATTATTTGTCGTTACTTATATCCTACACAGATTGTCTTTATTTGAAAAAAACTTATTTGTATATTGTAATAAATGGTAGTTGTTGATATTCTAATATATGTTATCTTTTCCTGGATAATGTGTTACTTTGCAGAAAACTCAAGAAGTAGTTTTTCTGATAAGCACATAATGGATAAGTACCTCTGGAGGTATATATTATTTTTTACCTTCATCGGTGCTATTAGATGGGGAGTTGGTTCTGATTCAATCAGCTATGCAGAATGCTTCGCTAAAGGCTTAACTGCAAACGGTGAATTGGTAAGTGAGATGAATAAAGAGGTAATAATGTTTCAATTCTTTCATCTTATACATAGTTTGAATTTACATTTTTCTATTGGATTAGGTTGTTTGGCCTTTTTGCAGATATTCTTTTTAACTTTCTCACTTAAAGAGTATAAACCTATCCTGTTATGTATGCCTATTCTGATGTTTGGCTCTTGTTATTTCCTTGACTTGATGAACGGAGTAAGACAGATGACGGTTGCCTGCATGTTTGTATATAGCTCAAGATTTATTGTCCAGAAGAAGCCTTTCCATTATTTTGTTTTTGTGATAATTGCGTATTACTGCCATAATTCTGCATTAATATTAGCTCCGTTTTATTTTATACCATCATTTATAAACATCGCAAATCATAGATCCTTAATGATGGTAGTTTATACTTTTTGTTTCATATTTGGATTAACTCCGCAATTTCAAGGAATCATACAATTTGTCAGAGCCATATCCATTTTTATTGGTTATGAGTCATATACAGATAGAGTTGAAGAATATTTAAGTGGCGATTATACTTCAGAAATGCATGCGTTAGGCCCCATGCAGCTGTCATATCTGATGATTGGCTATTTTGTAATTTGGTTTGGTCCATATCTGAAAAGAAAATATGAAAAGCAAATACCTTATTTTAATGTATGGTATTTCTTTGCCTTTTTTTATGGTTGTGCCTTCTTTCTTGTAACAAATACAAGCCATATTTTCATTCGACCTATTCAGTACTTTGAATTGTTCCAGATGATTATTGCTTCTCTTTTGTTATATGAATTATTCCGTAAAGAAAACAGGAATTTGTTATCTCTTGTTGTAAAATATAGTTTCCTTGTTGTGATTTGGGTAAATATAGTATGGAATATTATTAAGGCGGACACACAAGCTATTTCAGGAGAGAGGGAGTATGTAACTTACAAAACTTTCTTCATGCACTCTGATGAAGTTCAAATGATAAGAAAAAATGATTAAGGTCACAATAATTGTACCCGTTTACAACGTAGAGAAATATCTTGATCGTTGTATGCAATCTCTCATAAACCAAACGCTTAAGGACATCGAGATAGTTTTGGTTGATGATGGAAGCCCCGATAATTGCCCCAGGTTATGTGATGAATACGTTAATAAAGACTCCCGGATAAAGGTTGTTCATAAGAAAAATGGTGGTCTGGGTATGGCCTGTAACAGTGGGTTGGAGGTTGCCACAGGAGAGTACGTTGCTTTCTGTGATTCTGATGACTGGGTCGAATTGTTTGCGTATGAAGAGATGTATAAGGCAGCCAAAGAGAATAATGCTGATGCTGTATATTCCGGAATACAAAGAATTAATGACGAAGGGGTTGTTACGCTAATGAATCAAGCTGCAGAGATAGAGGTGTGTTCTAATCAGAAGATGGTACATGCCTTCATGATGGATATGGTTGCTTCCGAACCTGGTGCATCAACAGAAAGACGTATACAGATGTCCTCGAAAACTGTGCTTTATTCAAACAAGATACTAAAGGAGCACGGCGTGCAATTTGTCTCAGAGAGAGAATATATGTCTGAAGACTTGATTTTCAACCTTGATTTTCTGAGGCATGCAAATATCATTGTCAATCTTCCTAAGACATATTATTATTACTATGATAACTCGAATTCCTTAACATCACAGATTCGTACAGATCGTTTTGATGGATATAAGATTCTCATACCTGAATTGCTGCATAGATATAAAGATGTGGCATGTTTCAAGGAATTACGTTTGCGAATTCAGCGATTATTGATTGGTTATACTCGACATGACACCCTTATCTATTTCAAATCTGCAAATTCTTTGAAGCAAAAGCAAGCATTTTTCAAGAGAATCTATAAAGATAGCTTGTGGAATGATGTATGGGCATCATACCCTATACAAAAAATGCCATTAAAATATAGGTTTTTTGCATATTCCCAGAAGTACAAGTGTTTCTGGCTGGCCTTTTTCATGTCTAAACTATAATTATGAGTCAAGTTCTTATTAAGATAAGCCTTTCTTTTTCATATCTGTGGGATAAAATATGGGCGCCTATATGGAAACGAAGCATGAAGCATTGTGGCAGGAATGTATTCATACGCCCTATGTCGTCAGATATTAAAGGTTTGAGTAATCTCTCAGTTGGTGATGGCACAAGTATTCCCAAGGGAAGTACAATTTATTGTACGATTGCTCCATTAACTATTGGTAAGAAGGTGATATTTGGTCCAAGACCAACTATTATTACGGGTGATCACCGGATAGATATGGTTGGCAGATACATCATGGATGTTACTGATGCGGAAAAGGGGCAGGGATATGATGCACCTATAGTAATAGAAGATGACGTGTGGTGTGGAGCCAATGTGACTATTCTGAAGGGGGTCACTATTGGACGAGGAAGTGTTGTGGCTGCTGGTGCTGTGGTGACGAAATCCTTTCCGCCATATAGTGTTATTGGAGGTGTGCCGGCAAAGTTGATAAAGATGAGGTTTACGGCAGAACAGATAGCAGAGCATGAGAGGTTGCTTAGTGATATATAAGAAAGTATGCCCAAGGTACTGATTATTGCCACCTCGCGTAAGACTCGTGGGGGTATAACAAGTGTTGTAAAAGCACATGAGATGGGTGAACAATGGAAAAAGTTCCATTGTCATTGGATTCAGACTCATCGGGATGGTCCGGCGTGGAGGAAAGTGTACTATTTCGTGACGGCATTGATGGAGTTTGTCGTGTTATTGCCTTTTTATGACATTGTACATATCCATCACAGCCTGCAAGGTTCTACACATAGAAAACTTGTGTTCTTCAGACTGGCCAAGAGGCTGCACAAAAAGACAATTATGCACATACATTGTGGCAACCAATTACTTGAGGTCTGGAATGATGACTATCAAAGGATGTATTCTTTATGTGATAAGGGAATAGCCTTGTCAAATAATATAAAAAGAATAATAGAGAGCCATGTAGGAAATTCCGATAGGATAAGTGTGCTTTATAATTCATGTCCTTCTATCAAAGTGCCTGTTGTCCCCAATGCCAGGAAGAAACAGATTCTCTTCTCTGGCACACTATATGAAGGAAAGGGCTACCGTGATTTAATTCGGGCATTTGGGAGGATAGCTCAGAACCACAGGGACTGGAAGATCGTCTTTGCGGGTAATGGTGAGGTTCAGTTAGGTATGGAAATAGCAAAAGAGTGCGGCATATCAAGTCAATGCGAATTCCTTGGGTGGGTGAGCGGAGATGCAAAAGACGATGCGTATCGTTCGGCAAGCATATTCTGCCTTCCGAGTTATGCGGAGGGGTTTCCTATGGCGGTTCTTGATGCATGGGCGTATGGTCTTCCTGTCATAACCACACCTGTAGGTGGCATTCCCGATATTGCTGAGGATGGAAAGAATATGCTGCTCTTTACTCCTGGTGATATTGACACCCTGGCAAACCAGATGGAACGAATGATTTCCGACTCCACCCTGCGAGAAGCTATTGCCCAAGAGAGTGTGCATCTTGCTAACACCACCTTCAATGTGGAGGCAATAAACAGGAGGTTAGGAGAGATATATGCTTCATTATGTTAATATATAGAGGAGTTGACAAATGGAGAAATACTTCAACATACGATACGAGTTTGATAAGGAAGAGGTTGAGCGAAGGATAGATGAAACGCTTGCCAATGACGGGCATGGGTATATTGCTGTGGCTGATGGGGTGGTGCTGAATACCGCTAACCGCGATAAGGAATATATGCAAGTCATGGATGAGGCGATGTTTGCTATATGTGACTCATCATGGGTGCCCCTCTACGTGAAGTGGATATACGGACGCAAGCGTGAACAGTATTGCGGATCGATGATATTCCCGGACCTGGTGGGAAGACGAAAGTATCGCATGGCTTTCCTGGGTACCAATACGGCTACGCTGGAGGCTCTGCGTGAGAATGTGGCTAAAACGATGAACCCGGATGTGAAGGACATGCTGTTTTATGAGCTGCCTTTCTGCCAGGTGGATGAGTTTGACTACCCTGCCATAGCGAGGATGCTGGAGGAGGACGGGACCGACATCATCTGGGTGGCTCTTGGCGCACCCAAGCAGGAGCTGTTCATGAACCGACTGGACAAGCACCTGAAGCGTGGGGTGCAGATTGCCGTGGGAGCGGTCTTTAAGTTCTTTAGCGGACAGGATGAGAAGCGTGCTCCCAAGTGGGTGGTGCGTACCCACATGGAGTTTATCTATCGCATCATGCAGGATCCTAAGAAGCAGCTGAAGCGGTGCGGATGGATCGTCATCACCCTTCCCGGACTGTTCTTCGGGGAGGTGAAGAGGAAACGACAAGCTGCCGCTTCTCAAAAAGGTGATCGTCGTTCATAGTTCACAATTTACAATTCTTCTGCCCATTCGAGCGAAACGTCACTGCCAAGCGGACTTCGTTGTGCTCTTCACAAAGAAAAAAGATAATCAGATTTTTTTGTGAATATTTGTATAAAAAGGATTTGTTTTATACTTTTGCAAAAAAAAATAAGGATATGGTTATGAAATGGTTTGAAGAACTTCCCTCGCAATGTCCTCCGGCAGATGCTGTTCCTGCACAAGGCCGCTTTTTCCGTATAGCCAAGGGATTGCCTACGGAATCTCAGGATTACCTTTCGCAACGCAGTCTCCAGCCAGACAAAGTCTTCATTGGCGAAGGAATTGATGAATGCATTGTACGTTCCGTATCTGTATTCAGCAATCTGGACGATGCGAAGAGACGGTTGCGCCTACCCAAGTTCCGTTCACAGACCATTGTTGCCATCGATCTGGAGCCATCAGACGGTGTGATAAAGAAGACCTTCGGTCCTTGTCATTACTCATGGTGGAGAAGTGCGAATTTTAGTTTCAGTAAAGCCGTTCTTGCATTATGAAGCAGAATACGATTACATTAGAGAGAATATTGGAGTATTACGATACGCCACAGCTGTTCCTGGGACGTGATGCCTTTGACACACAGTACCTCTGTTTGCTTTACGAAGACGAACCCACATGTCAGTACACAGCTATTCGTATTTCAACAAAACTCTATGCCCGTTTCCTACAGGGCAAGGAGGATTTGAGGAACCTCTTCTTGCATCCGGAATTTGAGGGCGAATATTTTGACGTAGCCTATATTAATAACACATACGTCTGTACCCCATCCCCATTCGGTGCTATCCCCGAGAATCGCCTTCCCGAAGAAGGCTATAGGATGGATAATGGTGAGACGGAGACAGTCACAATCAGCATACCCAAGCATGAGCGCAGTCTTTTTGATCGTCTGATGCACCGCCATGGTTGGATTGCGATGTGACACAAGGATTTCCCTAATTGCTCAAGATTCCACTATCGGGATATTACTCCAAGTGACAACAGAAAAACCTACTCTCGGCGAGTAGGCTTTTTTGTGTTGCGCTGAGCCGTGAAGGGGGCTACAGCATGCCGGCATGGCTGGCGCAAGAGACGCCAAGGGCGGTTCCGATGGCTGCGATGAGGGCTGTGGCAAGCTTCCAGAGGAAGCTGAAGAGATGTCTGCGGTTTTCTGCGTTCATGAAAAAAATGACCTACCCCCGCCTCCCATGAGGGGAGGGGCTCCTGTTCCTCTTGGAGGTAGGCGTTTGCAGGAGTTGGGTGAGTGATGGGTTGCTAAGTGCTAAGTGCCTGGCTGCAGGGTGAGATACTCCTTGACGGCATCGAAGCAGGGACATTGCTTGATCCACTCGCCAGGGGTGATGCAACCGTCGCCGTCGAGGTCGGGACTGAGGTCGCGATGACCCACGATGAGGGCACGAGGGTAACGCTGTCGGAGGTCGGTGAGAAGCGCCATGAGCGATTGCCTCTGTGCCTCCGTGCGAGTGTCGGCTGGCTTGCCTTGCTCGTTGAGACCCCCTTCGTAGCAGATGCCGATGGAGTGACGGTTGTGATGCCTGACGTGCGCTCCCATGACGCTTTCGTGCCGACCGTGCCTGATGGTGCCATCGCGCTCCACGTAGTAGTGGTAGCCTATGTCGTCAAAGCGCCGGTGCTGCATGTGGTCGCGACGGCATTGCCCGAAGCTGTAGCGCTGGTTGCAACGGGTGGCGGAGCAGTGAAGGACGAGAAGGGTGATGATACGCATCTGTAGGTTGTCTTTTCGCTCAGCATCCCCTCCTCCGGTTGAAGGAGGAGGGTGCAGAGCCTACCGGGATCAATCGTGATTGTCAACCTCGCTTGATGAACCTCCTGAGCTGCCCGAACCCGAGGGGGTGGAGGGTAGAGTGTCCGAGCCATCGTGCTTCTGACGCACGCCGCCCTCTGAGGGGAGCTTGATGCCGTAGGGCGAGGTGGGTTGCTGATACAGGGCCAGGGCTGCCTGGATGTTGTCGAGGTGATTCTCCTTCTTGATCTTCTGCGCCTCCTGGTAGAGGGCAGTGCCCTTGGTGAGGGTCTTGGTGGGACGGTTGGCGTCGAGCCACTGACGGATGACGTTGGTGCGGAGCTTGAACTCGTTGCGTACGGCTACCTGGCGGTCGGTGATGGGACCCTTGTAGGGGTTGCATTTCTTGGTGAGGATCACCTTGCCAGAGCTGCTGTTGGTGCGATACTCGTTGTCTTCGTGGCCACATACCTTGCCGCTGATGCCGGTGATGTAGGAGGGGGTGTTGATTTTTGCCATAGGCTTTTTTTTAAAGTTAAGAGGTTAGAAAAATGGTTCTCTGCTTCGTCGGCACAGGCCTTTCTGCAGACGGATTGGAGAGTGGGTTGTGTCTTGACAGCTTACCGGTTCCGGATTGCCGGTTGCGTATCCATCGGGAATGTATCGGGAATGTATCGGGAATGTATCGGGATGGGTTCGCCTCTGTTTTTTTGACGATGCAAAGGTACGACATGCCGAAAGCCCTCGTGATGGGTTTTGAGGTGTTTTGAAGGGCTTTGAGATGTTTTGAGGGATTTTATTCGGCCAGTATGTCGGGATAGACGTATTGGAGGATGAGTTTGACCTGCCAGTAGGCAAGGAATTGCTTGTTCTTGCGGTAGCCATGCTGGTTGAAGACGGCCATCAGCGGTTTGCAGCCATAGATGTCGCGGTAGAACTTCTGCGAGGCTGCCTTGCAGCTCATGCCGGGGTTGCATAGGATGGCGAGCTCCTTCTTGGTGTAGTCGCGTTTCTCAATCATAGGTAGGGGGGGGATTAAAGAGTTTTAGCTGCTTGCTCCAGCAGAAAGTCGGCGATGTCGATCTTGCGCTGCTTCTGGTCGGCAGAGGCGTGATGCTCGAGCAGGGTGGACACGGTGAAGATGTGGCCCAGCTGCTTGTGGGCATCGGTGGCTATCTGCAGCCATGTGGCGTAGGCGGTGCCCTTTGGGTCGGTGTCGGGAAAGAGGATGACGCGATGCCCCACAAGCGGACGCAGCACCTCGACCGTGAGCTGACTCAGTCCGCCTGTGGCCATCCACAGCACCGATGACGGTTGCTGTGAGGTGGGCGAGGGGGCGAGCGTGGGGAGTAGTTCGCTGCAGATGATGGCCGTCTTCTCGCTCTCCACGATGGCTATGATGACGTCGCTGTCGGGAGCGAGGCTCTTCAGCTGGTGCAGGCCGAAGAGGCAGCGCTGGGCCTTCCACTCCTGGTGGAGTAGGTTCGACTTCTTGAGCAGCCATGACACGGTGACGGGCTTGCGGGTGTGCGAGCGGTGTGCGTTGGCCTGATAGTGCATCACCTTGCCCTCGAGGGTGTTGCCGCTGGCATCGATCTGCCAGAAGATGACGCCGTCATCGACGGTGGAGAGACGGAACACCTGAGCGGCGTGTGCCATCTGAGTGGGAGTGAGGATGCCCGTCTGGACGAGGGCGCGGGTGAACTCGTTGCTGGTGCCGCTGAAACGCTTGGCGAGGAGGTTGCCTTCTTCGTTGTCGCGCCATAGAGGCGAAGGCTGCGTGCCCCCCTTCTGAGGGGTGGGCGAAAGGGGTGATGTGGTTTGTGCTGTCATATCGCTGAATTTTGATTGGATGATTTGAATGAGCGAGTGGCGCTGCTGCTGCTGAGGTCCTGCCTCGATGCCGAACTCCTTCTGCAGCCAGCCGAGAGCCTCGGCGTAGCTGAGCTTCTGGTGCTTCATGACGAGGTCGATGGGAAGTCCCGACTCGCCGCAGGCAAAGCACTTCCAGCGGTTGGTAGAGGCATTGAGCCCCATGCTGGGCGAGTGGTCGTCGTGGCAGCAGCATAGTGCCATGTGCCAGATGCCTTTCTGGGTGTACTTGATGCCGAGACGTTCGGCTACGGATAGGATGGAGAGGTTCATCATGTGGAGATGGTTTTTTGTGATGATTTCTGGGTGAGGATGACATGCTGCCCGGGGCGGTGCATGTCTGTGGCAGTAAAGTGCCCGGCCCGGATTTCGACCCCTAATACGTAGTCCCCGTAAGGGGGACGTAGTATGTACGGGGGTCAGAAAGGAGGGCCGCCCGGCGTCGGCGTGAAGAGGTCGAGCTGCTGTGCCGGCTCCCTTGCAGGTGCTGCTGCCGGTGCCTGTTCTTCCGGCTCAGGCGGACGGTAGTAGCATACATGGCCAAACTCGTCGCTGGTCTTGATGATGATGCCCTCGCTGAGCGCCTGCTCGCGCTGCTTGTTGTAGAAGTAGGGCGAGGCGATGTTGGCCAGCTCCATGACTTTCTGCTGCAGATCCCTGGCCTCGTAGCGCGTGCCGTTGAGTGGCATGGCGTCGGCATAGAGGCGTTGCAGGTCGAAGACGGGAGTGGTGCCCTGCCATTCGGTGATGTACGAGTGGTTGAGGCTGGGACGCGGAATGTCTTGCTGCACGTGCTGCTGATCCAACTGCAGAAGTTGCTCCCCGTTGGCAAGCTGAGGTATGCCTTGCTCATCGACCACATACTTCAGGGTGTCGGTGATGTCGTATTTTCGGGTTAGCTTCTGGCAGAACGAGAAGACGCGCTGGTCGCTCTTGGTGCACTCATACACCTCGAACGCCTTGTGAGTCAGTTCGGTACCAATCCATCCTCGCAGGTTCTTGTCTTCGGCCGACTTGTTCTGGTGCAGTATGCAGGCTATGCAGCAATGCTGCGACGTGGCCATCTGCATGAGTCGCTCCACTACCTCCTGTGCCAGCACACCGTCGTTGATGTCGTTGACAAGGTCGCGTATGCCGTCAAGTATGACAAAGTCGGGCTGATAGTGCTGTATGGCAGCCTCGAGCAGCGGCATACGCTCTCGCCAGGCATCCTGACGCACGTTGAAGACGACAAGATCCTGGTCGCAGTATTCCATAGAGGCAGGGGGCGCATCGGCAGGAGATGGCGTGCGCGAACGTATCATGGGCATGATGCGGTGGCAGAGGATGTCCTGTGTTGACTCATCGCTCTGCTCGGTGTCATACCAGAGTACACGCAGAGGCAGGTCGGATTCGCGCGTGATGCCCAGCACCTCCTGGCACCGGCACAGGGTCATGAGTATGCTGCATACGAACGTCTTGCCCGACTTGGGCTTGCCGGAGATGGCAACCAGTTCGCCACGCGGAAAGCAAGGCTTGCCGAAGAGGCGGAAGAGAAACTGCATGGCGGGCAGTTGCCTGTGGGGCGTGATGCGCCGTGCCTCAAGTACAGACAGGCGCTCCATGAGCTGCTGGTCCTCGCCCGCATGGGCAAGTGCCGAGGCTATGAGGAGCGCCGGCTCAGAGGGAGGTTGTGCGTTGTGTGACATGTTGTGGGGGGATTTGTGAGGATACTACCACTCCATCCCATCGAAGAGTGAGGGCCCCTGGGCAAGGGTGCGGTTCTGCTCACGGATGAGGCGTGTGTGGTCGATGATGGTCACCATGCGCTGCTGTGACACGTTGAAGAGGTTATACTTGGGCAGCAGCATGAGGCGCAGGCGGCGAAGCCATCGCTCGCGGTCGCGTTTCGACCTGACATCGTTGAAGAGGGTGAGGATGTGGTCGAGGCTGTCGATGCCCCTGCCCAGACGAATCTGTTCGAAAACCCGCCAATACACGGTCTCGGCATACGGCCCCAGGTCGCGCCGTAGGCTGGCGTAAGGCTCAGCCTCCCATAGTCCGATGGGATGCTGGAAGAAGATGGTGTTGATTTTCATTTTCGTTTTGTACATTATGTGGTTCTGTGGTTCGAAAGAGCGCTACTATGCCTTCGTGGTGTATGCTGCCATCGGCACGCACGATGTCGAGCCGACGCAGTATGTGTGAGAGCTTCATAGTGTTCATGATGAGTACCCTTTTGATTTTCGTGGCAAAAGTATAAAAATATAAACAAGTGGTGTGAACGCCTTATGGGTGTTCACACGGAAGAAAAAACAACAGAAAAAAAATGAAAAAGAATCTTAGACTGGCAGTAGTGGGCACATTTGTGAGCCGCTGCATTGAGCGTGAGAAGATGGCCTACCATGAGGCTAACCTTCAGCAGCGCAGAGAGATGACTGGCATCATCCGCCACCTTCGTATGGAGGTTGGCATGAGCCAGAGAGTGCAAAACCGTGTCTAAGAGGGAGATCTGACAAAGGATTTCTGGCGCTTTCTCGTGGATCGGCGTCTGGCTTGCCTTGAGCGAAGCGAATGGAACCGTCTGATGCAGGAACTGACCGACCTGATGTGGGATGAGGACGATGAAGTGCTTGAGGCGTTCCTGAACGAGGCGAAGGCAAGTCGTAATGCATAATGCACAATGCAAAGGCATAATGCACAATGCACAATGCAAAGGCAGAAATGAGGCTTCGCTGGTGAGCTTTCCCACTAATTTATGCTGCCATTGCTGAAAATATCAAAGTTTATGACTACCTTTGCACATGGCAAGGGTAGTCTTATCCCTGTGTTTGTCTTTTGTATAACAAAATATGTTATTTCAACATCACTCTTATTCCCCCTCGGGGGATAGGGGGGCACTATTTTCTTAGAAAGTGAAGCAAGAAACTATACATACGTTATTCTTTGAACTGTTGCAGATGGCAACAGGTACACGCGATGCGCTGTCGCACCTTCCTGACGACGCAGAGTGGTATGCCCTCTATGACCTTTCCGTGAGGCACTCGGTGGCAGGACTCTGTTTCGGGGCTATCGAGAAGATGCCTAAGGAGCATCGCCCCCCTAAGTCTGTGTTTATGCCTTGGATGGGCGATGCTGAGGGCGTGAAGACTCAGAATGGCTTTGTGAACGAGGCAATAGGCGAGACGCTGAGATGCTTCTCCTGGCTGGGGGATGGTGAACAGAAGGATGGCAAGGCTGCGCTGAAGTGCTGCGTGCTGAAAGGACAGGCGCTGGCTCGCCTGTATCCTCGTCCCGAACTGAGGACGAGCGGCGACATCGACCTTCTGATAGGTGACTGCTACCCTCAGGATGTCCTGATAAGAAAGGTGTGCCAGATGGCTGAGGAGAATGGCTCGGAGTATGTACATGCCACCTATCACCATTGCGACTATGGCCAGGTGAAGGATGTGGATGTGGAGGTGCATTGGCGTGCCAGCTGGTTCTATACGCCTTGGTACAACAAGAGGTTCCAGAGGTTCTGCCGTGCACAATGCCTGAAGCCTGAGTTCGGACGGCTGGATGATGCAACGGGCATTCCTGTGCCGACACGGACTTTTGACCTGGTGTTCATATTGGTGCATATCTACCGTCATCTGTTCTTCGAGGGAATAGGTATGAGGCAGCTGCTGGACTATTACATGGTGCTTTCGCCCGCCCGTGGCTCTACTGGTGACGAGCGGCCTGCCCGACAGGAGGCTATGCAGGTGCTGCGCCGTCTGGGTATGACGCGGTTTACGGCTGCCATCATGTGGATCATGAAGGAGCAGCTGGGCATGGCGGATGAGTGTATGCTGTGCGAACCTAATGAGAAGGACGGACGTTTCCTGCTCAATGAGGTGATGATGAGTGGCAACTTCGGGCACTATGACGAACGGTATGCCCAAAGGGAAGGGGAGTCGTATCTCAGGTTTGCCATGCGGAAGGTAAAGCGTAACATGACGCTCTTCCGTTTCGGTGGTTGGGAGATGACCTTCACACCTTTTTGGCGACTATGGCACATATACTGGTGGATGCGTAGGCATAACGAGAAGGTGAAGCTGGAGTAGTTCATAATGCATAATGCATAATTCATAATTCATAATTCATAATGCACAATGGCATTTAAATGGAAGGGACATAAGGATATATGGAAGGGTGAGGGCATCTATCACCTTACCTTTGCTGTGGCCGGAAGGAGGCCGTTGCTGGGCGTGGTGAAGGGACTGACTGCCGAAGAGATAGACCATGCGACGCAGATGACGGTCGGCGCAGGGGAGAGACCGCCCCAGACATGGGACGTGGGTAATCCTGCCTATGTGGATGCCGTCAAGGACACGGCATGGGTGGAACTGACCGACCTGGGTAAGGCTGTAGAGCGCGACATCGCCAATTATGACCTGCACCATCCGGGTGTGACGGTGTGCTGCAAGCGCATAATGGATAACCACCTGCATGTGGTGCTATGGGTAAAGGCTGACATGGGCAAAAGCATACTGCAGCTGGCACACGGCCTACGGATAGGACTGACGCACATTGCCCAAGACATGGGTGTGTGGCCCAAGATGCCCCCAGTGCCCCCAGTGCCGGACAGCGAGCCCCCAGTGCCCCCAGTGCCGGACGTGACACGCCCGGCAGATACGAACGCTGCCCGCCCGGCAGGTATGAACGCTGCCCACCCGGCAGATATACGCACCGCAGCCGGTAAGGCAGGGGGTGTTGATATGAGGCGAGCGTGCCACGCTCAGCCTGGTGCTGGCCTCCTGCTGGACAAGCCGTTTGTGCGGACACTGGCCCGTAAGGGGCAGCTGCGCACCATGATAGACTATGTGCGGCTGAACCCTTACCGCAAGTGGATGATGCGGCTACACCCGGAGCTGTTTACCTTGCATCACGACACGTGGGTGGCTGGCCTAAGGTTGAGAAGCATGGGCAACCACTGGTTGCTGCACTGGCCTATGAAACAGATGGTGGAGTGCTCGCGCTCTACCACCCAGACGGACTGGGATGCCCTACTGCAGGGCGTGCTGCACGAGGCGGAGGCGGGTGCCGTGACCTATACGGCTGCGGTGAGTGATGGCGAGAAATACATAGCCCGCAAGGTGCGTGAGGCAGGTTTCCCATTGGTGGTGCTGCTTAAGGATGGGTTCCCTGCCGAGGGCAGCGAGGCGATGAGGTACTTCAAGCCGGGTGGCACATATTTCGAGGCGTGTTCACAAGGCCGACTGTTGCTGTTGGAAGCCTACGGGGAGACCTATCGTGATGCGCGTGTGGTTGTGGCCACCGAGAACACGCTGAGAAGGAAGGCCGAGGCAAAGCACATGACGTACTCTCCCTTGCCTATGGATAGCCGACGGTGGCGATTTGTGGCTGGTAATGAGATGGTGCGGCTGATGATAATGCACAATGCATGAGTGTGTGGTTTACATAATGATTGGCACCAGTCAGAATGGCAAGGCAAATGCCCCTGGTATTCACTTACTACACATTAACTAAATAATTTTGATTACTTACTTAGCTTTTCCTTGAGAAAACGACCGGTGTAGCTGGTGGGGCATTGTGCCACTTGCCCGGGGGTGCCACAGCAAACCAACTCGCCACCTTGATCGCCCCCTTCGGGACCTAAGTCGATGACGTAATCGGCACACTTCACGATTTCCATGTTGTGCTCGATGATGAGAAGCGTGTGACCACGCTTGATGAGAGCTTCAAAGGCATCAAGGAGTTTCTTGATGTCATGGAAGTGCAGACCCGTGGTAGGCTCATCGAAGATGAAGATGGTAGGCTCATGCTTCTCCATGCCTAAGTAGTAGGCCAACTTGACGCGCTGGTTCTCACCACCCGAAAGGGTGTCGCTGGTCTGTCCCAGCTTGATGTAGCCAAGGCCGACATCCTGCAAGGGCTTGAGGCGAGCCAGGATCTTCTTCTGCTTGTGTTCGGTGAAGAACTCCATAGCCTGATTGATGGTCATGTTAAGGATGTCGTTGACATTCATGCCCTCGTAGCGCACCTCAAGGAGGTCGCTCTTGAAACGGTTGCCATGGCAACTGGGGCACTCCAGTACGAGGTCGGCCATGAACTGCATCTCGACGGTGATGGTGCCATTGCCCTTACACTCTTCGCATCGTCCTCCCTCTGTGTTGAAGGAGAAGTAGCCCGAGGTATAGCCCATCTGCTGTGACAGGGGCAGGGAGGCAAAGAGCTTGCGTATCTCATCCCACGCCTTGACATAGGTGACGGGGTTGGAACGCGATGACTTGCCGATGGGGTTCTGGTCGATGAACTCGATGGCATGCACGCTCGATAGGTCGCCCTCGAGAGAAAGGAACTCGCCGGGGCGGTCGGCCACCTCGTCCTTCTGACGCTTCATGGCGTTGTAGAAGATGTCGCGCACCAGACTTGACTTGCCACTGCCGCTGACACCTGTGACCACGGTCATCACGTTGAGGGGAATCTGCACGTCGATACCCTTGAGGTTGTTGGCACGGGCACCGCGCACCCAGATGCTCTGGTTCCAGGGGCGATGTGAGGTGGGAGTGGGGATGGTGTCGAGGCCAGAGAGGAAGGCGAGGGTGTGAGACACGCCCCCGGGGGTGCCGGACAGCGAGCCCTCAGTGCCGGACGTGACACGCCCGGCAGATATGGACGCAGAAACTGCTGCTGATGAGGATGATGCAACCGCCGATGGGGATGATGCAACTGCTGATGGGGCTGCTGCCGATGAGGATGATGCAACCGCTGATGGGGCTGCTGCCGATGGGGATGATGCAACTGCTGATGGGGCAGCAGCGGCTGGCTGTGAGCTATGGACGGGTTCTCCCTCCCATACCACCTCGCCACCTAAGCGCCCGGCATCGGGACCGATGTCGATAATCCAGTCGGCTGCACGCATGATCTCCTCGTCGTGTTCCACCACTACTACGGTATTGCCAAGGTCGCGCAATTGCTTGAGCACCTTGATAAGGCGGTCGGTGTCGCGGCTGTGCAGACCGATGCTGGGCTCGTCAAGGATGTACAGGCTGCCCACCAGACTACTGCCCAGCGAGGTGGCCAGATTGATGCGCTGGCTCTCACCACCCGAAAGCGAGTTGCTGAGACGGTTAAGAGTGAGATAGCCGAGTCCCACATCAAGCATAAACTGCAGGCGGTTCTTGATTTCAATAAAAATGCGGGAGGCTACCTGACGCTCATGGTCGGTGAGCTGCGACTCTATCTCGGTAATGAGGGGAAGCAACTTGGTGGCAGGCATATCCACCAGTTCTGTGATGGTGTGACCTGCCACACGGACATAGTTGGCCTCGGGACGAAGGCGTGTGCCATGACACTTGGGACATACCGTCTTGCCACGGTAGCGCGCCAGCATAACGCGGTTCTGTATCTTGTACTGTCCTTGGCGCAGCATATCGAAGAAAGCATCGATGCTCATCAGTCCCCACTCGCGCTCCTCGGCGTATATGCGCCAGTCGGCAGGCACATCGACCGATATGCTGCCCAGCTTCACGCTCTTTGTATTCTTGCTTGCCGAAGGCACGCCATGCCAGAGCCAGTCTTTCTCGGACTGTGTGAGTTCGAAGTAGGGCTTGTGGATGGGGAAGCCTCGTTCGGCATTGAACTGCACAAACCAGTTCTTCCACTCGCTCATCTTCTCGCCACGCCAGCACACCACGGCACCCTGATACACACTCAGGGATGAGTTAGGGATGACGAGTTGCTCATCGATGCCCACCACACGCCCGAATCCCTCGCACTCGGGACAGGCTCCTATGGGAGAGTTGAAGGCAAAGAGGTTGTCGGAGGGTTCCTCGAATAGGATGCCGTCAGCCTCGAAGCGAGTGGAAAAGACATCCTCATGGTCGTCGCTGAGCCAGTGAAGCATCATCTCGCCCCCGCCCTCATAGAAGGCCGTCTCGGCACTATCGACAAGACGAGAGATGGCATCCTTGTCGGGTGAGGACTTCATACGATCGACAACGAGGTAAACAGACCCTCCCCCCTGCCCCTCCCGTACCGCTTCGCCAGGGAGGGGAGTAGTTACGTTTGCATCGGAGGGGATGGATGCTTGCTGTTGCAGGTAGTCCTCAATCTGCATCACTTCACCATTTACAAAGATGCGGGTGAAACCATTCTGGATGAGCATCTCAAGACTCATCTTGGGACGGCAAAGCACCATGAAACGCTCACCTTCAGGGTGAGAGAGCATGCAGTTGACCACATCCTCGGCGCTATGCTTCCTGACCTCCCTACCGCTGATGGGAGAGTAGGTGCGACCAATGCGGGCAAAGAGCAGGCGCAGATACTCGTAGATCTCGGTAGAGGTGCCTACCGTGCTGCGAGGGTTGCGACTGGTGACCTTCTGCTCGATGGCTATGGCAGGGGGGATGCCCTTGATGAAATCGCACTCGGGCTTGCTCATACGTCCCAGGAACATTCGGGCGTAAGAACTCAGGCTCTCTACATAACGACGCTGTCCCTCGGCATAAAGAGTGTCGAAGGCCAGACTTGACTTGCCACTACCGCTGACCCCCGTGATGACAACGAGTTTGCCACGGGGAATGTCGAGCGAGATGTTCTTGAGGTTATTGACACGTGCACCCTGTATGTGGATGGAAGACCCACCCCCCTGCCCCTCCCTTACCGCGCCAGAGGCACTATGGAGGGGAGTGGTTACGTTTGTATTGTGAGTTTTTTTTATGTCCATAATGATGATTATGCTTGATGATGGTTAAGGTGGGGGATGATTGGCCGATGACAACGATGTAAAGACGTCACGCAGTACAGCCAATGCCAGCCAATGCCAGCCCGAATGGGATGATGAGAGGGCTTATGTGCTTGCTCCCCGCCCTAAAGGGAGGGGCAGGGGAGGGTCCGTGCTTACAGCTTGATTTTCTTCTTGACGGGTAAAGACTCGTTCTGAAGATGGTCAAGGGCTGTGACCATGTAGGTGTACTTCTGGTTGCCTGTGGGGTAGGGCAGACGAAGCATGGGCTCACGAGTGATGGCTACAATGTGAGAGGGGTCGCCAATGTCGATCCTCTCGCCAGGGGCAAAGCGATACACTACATACTGGACGGCACGGTCCATCTCGTTCCTGGCCTTGGGAGCTGTCCAGAATAGGATGTAGGCATCGTTTACCCGGACGGGCTTGAGCTTCTTGACCTTGCCGGGTGCCGTAGCATCGATCCAGGGAGCCGTAGGCTGAAGGGCAGGGAAACGGTGGTATTGCTGACGCAAGACGGTGGCATAGTTCTGGGGATTGTCAACGCATGCCTTGGCATACCATTGGCATGAACCTTGAATGCCGGGAAGAGAACGCTGAAGGTTGTACTTCTGATACACCTGATGCGTCTGTGGGTTGGTGGTGTCGGGGTACTTTACTGTGCGCTCCACATCCTGTCCGATGTAGAGAGGGCGACCAGAGGCATGTGCGCTCCACCAACGGATGAGCGTGTCGTAGTCGGCGGCCTTGTTGCCAATCTCCCAGTAAATCTGGGGAATGTTATAGTCCACCCATCCCTGGCGAATCCACTCCAGCACGTCGGCATAGAGGTCGTCGTAGTTCTGCATGCCATTGGTGGCAGAACCGTTGGGGTCGGACTTCTGGTTGCGGTAGATGCCAAAGGGAGAAACGCCAAACTTCACCCAAGGCTTGACGGCACGGATAGAGTCGTGCATGTCATGAATGAAAGCGTTGACGTTGGCACGACGCCAGTTGCCACGATCCATGCCGTTGCCAAAACGGGCATAGGAGGCATTGTCGGGGATGGCGAGCCCATTGGCAGGATAGGGGTAGAAGTAATCGTCGATGTGCATGCCGTCCACATCGTAGCGACGGATGATGTCGCAAGCCACATGGCAGATGTAGGCACGGTTCTCGGGGAAGGCAGGGTCGAAGATAAGCTGCCCATCGTATTCGAAGAAGCGTTCAGGATGCAGATTGTAGGGATGGTTGGCGGCCAGGGCTGTAGTGCCCTTGGTCTTGGCACGGTAGGGGTTAATCCAGGCATGGAGCTCCATGCCACGGCTATGGCATTGGTCTATCATCCAGGCAAGGGGGTCCCAGTAGGGCTGGGGAGCACGTCCCTGCTGTCCGGTGAGGAAGCGACTCCAAGGCTCAATGGAACTCTGATAGAGTGCATCGGCCTCAGGACGTACCTGAAAGAGGATGGCGTTGATGCCCGACTTCTTAAGCTCATCGAGCTGGTAGATGAGCGTCTGTTGCATCTTATCGCGACCAAGGCCTGTGAACTGACCGTTGACACATTGAATCCATGCACCACGAAACTCGCGCTTGGGTGACATGGGCTGGGCTAAAGTGGGGATGGTGGATAGGAGGGCAAAAGCCGAAAGAAGTAGGACTTTGAATTTCATTCGTTAAAGGGTTAAGGATACCATGCGTAGTAAGCAATCGTTAAAAAATAGCTTCCTAAAATATTAACGTTATTACCACCCGTCGATTTTGGTGATGATAAAAAATTAACTTGGTACGATTTGTGATGTGAGCTTTTTATGGTAACAACTCATCTTTTTGGCAGTTTTTGTTTCATTCATCGGTTACGATGCCCGCATCGCGCCCTCTTCATGAAACAAAAGCATCTCAAAAATCTAACCCAAACTTGCCGAGGTTATTTTTTTAACGATTACTAACACGCAAAGATACAAAAAAAACAGCAAATCGGCTTTGTATAGAGGGAAATTAGTATGCTATGTGCGATAAAATGAAGTAAAAAAGAAGAAATACTTCGTATTATTTGTTTGGAAGATAAAAATATCTTATCTTTGTATGATTAAAATACATTTGAAAATGGTACATGTATATACCCAATATTGGCGTGGTTTTCAGAAGGTGGTAATTCCCTTTTTTGCGTTGATGCTCTTTCTGGCTTGTGGCGCAAAGGAGGAGGTAGATACCCGCACCATCGAAGAAAAAGAGATTGTTGAGCAGGAAATAGTGACGAAAAAGGAAATAGTTCGCCTGCGTGAATATACCCAGACAGACAGTGTTAAGGGAAATGGACACAAATATGTGTACACCATAAGACGTCAGGTTGACAAGTCGCTTGGCATCGTTACTGACGACGAAGGATATCGTACGGCAGATAATGCCATTACGCTCACGATGAAGTGTGATGGGGTACAGGTGCTGTCGAGAAGATATACCAAAGGCAACTTCAGGATGGGTGTGGAAGATGGAGACTATGAACAGTTTGTACTGATGAACATGGCCTACGATAAGATGACCGTGAACGGTCCCCGGTTCATCGTATGCGTAGGCGTGGGTTCATCGGATGATATGTTTGTGCAATACACCCTTACCGTAGATGGCAATGGTGGCACAAAGATAGAGCCTCATGAGTTTTATGAGGACAACGAGATAAACAGAATCAAGGATGGAGTGAAGTCGTAAGGAGACCCGCCTAAAGTGACCGTTGAAGGTCAGAGTGCATCTGCAAGGGCTTGCATGCTGGGAAAGACAACGTCGGCACCTGCATCAAGGAGTGCCTTGTCGGTAAGCTCGCCCGTATTGACTGCAATGGTGTAGATGCCTGCTGCCTTGGCCGCTTGAACGCCAAGGGGGGCATTTTCTACCACTACTGCCTTGGAAGGATGAAGAGGTGAACCGTCGCTGTTGAGTGCGGCACCCGCTTTGACGAGTCCCATGAGATAGGGCTCGGGATGAGGCTTTCCCAGCTTGACATCGAAAGCCGTTACCATCAGTTCTTTCTTGAAGACGTCAGGATAATGCTTGTTGAGGCGGTCTAGAAGCGACTGCTGACCACTACCCGTGACGATGAGGGGTAGCAATTGCATGCGCGTTATCTTGGACAAGACCTCTGCAGCACCAGGCATGGGAGGTGCGGTGGGACAGGCATTGAAGATCTCGCTCTTGGTGCGGTAGATGTTCTGAACCTCTTCCTCAGTGGCTTGGCGTCCCCATGTGCGCTGAGTGAGCGCGTTGATGGTGCCACTACCCGTGCGACCCTCGTTGAGGAAGACTTCCTCACGCGTAATAGAGAGGCCATATTGCTGTACGGCACGCGTCCAGGCTATGGCATGGTTGGGCATACTGTCGAAGAGGACACCGTCCATGTCGAAGAGAACGCAACGAATCCCGTCCAGCGGGAGGGAAAGAGGAGTGATAGAATTGTGCATAGAATAATGATAAGTATAAGGGGAGGCACCGAGATGCGCTCCCCTTAATATAAATGATTCAAGTTTCGCAAGCTCTACTTTCAGGTTAATGATAAATAAAAACTTGCAGACCCTTAGGGATAGTGTCTGTATTACAAACGAGCCTTAATGGCTTCGGTCTCGGCCTCATAGCCGGGCTTGCCAAGGAGAGCAAACATATTCTTCTTGTAAGCCTCTACACCGGGCTGGTTGAAAGGATTGACATTCAGAAGGTAACCACTGATGCCGCAAGCCTTCTCGAAGAAGTAGATAACCTGACCGAGGTAGTACTCGTTGAGACGAGGCATGATGAGGCGGATGTTGGGCACACCACCGTCAACGTGAGCCAACTGAGTACCCAGTTCTGCCATCTTGTTC
Organism: Bacteroidaceae bacterium; assembly: GCA_045597585.1. GTDB lineage: Bacteria > Bacteroidota > Bacteroidia > Bacteroidales > Bacteroidaceae > Physcousia. Next base: position 26,361 of record JAZLKL010000124.1, read on the forward strand.
ACCTCATCCACACGCTTGCCAGCCAGGAAGTTCAGACCGTCGAGGTTCTCATCGTCGCTGGGGAACAAAAGGGTGTGCTCGGGAGCCTCCACGCTGATGACTGTCTCGAAGATGGTACGCTCGCCATCCTGAATCCACTGGCCCATAGAGTGGAGGTCGGTGGTGAGGTCAACGGCTGCAGGGAAGATACCCTTGCCATCCTTACCCTCACTCTCGCCATAGAGCTGCTTCCACCACTCGTTCATGAAGTGCAGCTTGGGCTGGTAGTTGCAGAGAATCTCGATCTTCTTGCCATCGTTGTAGAGGGCGTTGCGAACAGCTGCATACTGAGCGGTGATGTCGTCGGCAAAGGAAACGCCAGTTGCGGTAGCCTTCTCCATCTCCTGTGCACCACGAACCAGTTCGGCGATGTTGAAGCCTGCGGCAGCAATGGGCAAAAGACCTACGGGAGTGAGCACGCTGAAACGACCACCCACGTTGTCGGGGATGATGAACGAGGTGTAACCCTCTTTGTCGGCTGTGGTGCGTGCTGCACCCTTCTTGGCATCGGTAACGGCCACGATGACCTTCTTGGCCATCTCCTTGCCACGCTGCTCCTCGCATTGCTTCTTGAGCAGACGGAATGCCAAGGCTGTCTCGGTGGTGGTACCACTCTTTGAGATATTGATTACACCAAAGTTCTTGTCCTTGAGGTACTCGGTGAGTTCGTAGAGATAGTCCTCGCCGATGTTGTTGCCAGCAAAGAGTATGTTGGGATTCTCACCCTTGTTGGTGAGCCATGCGAAACTGTTGCCCAATGCCTCGATGACGGCACGAGCACCCAGGTAGCTGCCACCGATACCTGCCACGATGACGGTGTCGCAATTGGCACGCAAAACATCGGCACAAGCCTGGATCTCAGCCAGGAACTCGGGGGTGATACTGGTAGGAAGGTGCATCCATCCCAGGAAGTCGCTACCGGGACGGCTTCCGTCCTCTAATGCCTGCTTGGCGCCTGCTACCTCGGCCTCAAAAGCCTTTACTTTCTCGCAACCTACAAACTGGGTTGCCTTGGTGATGTCTAGTTTGATCATAATAGAACTCCTCCCCCCGCCCTCCCTAAGGAGGGGGCTGCAAATCCTTTGGGGGGATTTTTGCAGTTATTGTTATTTTATTTGTTCTTTACCTGAATGCCTCGCTGAGGAGCTTAATCTCGATGGTGGGAGCAATACGCTTGTAGAGGATATTGTAAACCGCATCGAGGATGGGCATATTGACGTGCAGATGCTGGTTGATGTCCTTCATACACTGGGTGCCAAAGAATCCCTCGGCAATCATCTCCATCTCAATCTGGGCATTCTTCACACTATAGCCGTTGCCAATCATCGTACCGAAGACACGGTTACGGCTGAAGTTGGAGTAGCCTGTCACAAGGAGGTCGCCCATATAGACGGAATCGCAGATGTTGCGCTCGATGGGATGTACCGTGGTGAGGAATCGCTCCATCTCCTGGGTGGCGTTCGACATCAGTACCGACTGAAAGTTATCGCCGTACTTCAAGCCATGTGTGATGCCTGCCGCAATGGCGTACACGTTCTTCAGTACCGAGGCATACTCGATGCCCAAGACATCGGTGGACGTCTTCGTTTTGACATATTCGCTGGCCATCATAGTGGCAAATTCATGAGCCTTCTGCTCGTTGCTGCATCCCACCGTGAGGTAGGTAAGACGCCCCAATGCTACCTCCTCTGCATGGCTGGGACCGCCCAGTACTGCCAGATTCTCGTCGGGTACATTATAAATATGGTGGAAGTACTCCGAGCAGACAAGGTTCTCCTCGGGTACGATACCCTTGATGGCAGTTACGATGAACTTGTCCTTCAGCTTCTCCTTGAGGCGCTTGAGGTTTCCCTTGAGATAAGGCGAAGGAGTGACGAATACCAACGTCTGGCAGTTGCGCACAATCTCGTTGATGTCGCTCGAGAATGTAATGCGGTCAGTATCGAACCTCACGCTGGTAAGGTACGAGGGATTATGCTGGAGACGCTTGAACTCCTCAATGCGGTCATCACGGCGGATGAACCACCAGATATGGTCGTTCTTCTCCAGCATCATCTTGGCAATGGCCGTGGCCCAACTGCCGCCTCCGATTATGGCTATATTTCCTATCATTTTCTCTAATTCATAATTCACAATTCATAAATTGGGGCTGAGCAAGTGGCGAGATGGGCTCCCGATATCAACCCGATGGAAACCCGATACATTCCCGATGGTTCTCATCCTGTACGATGTTCGTGCTATGCTCATTGCCTGTTATAGCTGCTTCGCGCAGCTTATTTATGAATTATGCATTATGAACTATGCATTGTTGTTATTCGGTCCACTTAGCAATCTCATCCTGACTGGGCTTTTCAAGTCCACCCAGATACTCCTTGTATTTCTTGAGGATTTCGATGATCTGCTGCTGTATCTTGGCAGGGTTAGCGCCCTGAAGCGTACTTACGAGGTTGTAGCCAGCCTTGCGCAGGATGGGGATGAACTCGGCAGGGATGCCCTTCTGGATGAATGCCTCGTCCTTGTCGCGTGGAGCCTTTACCTCAGGCTTCATCTGGGGGAAGAGCATCACCTCGCCAATGGCGAACTTACCGGTCAAGAGCATTACCAGACGGTCGATGCCGATGCCGATACCGAAGGTGGGAGGCATACCATACTGGAGGGCGCGGAGAAAGTCGTGATCGATGATCATCGCCTCGTCGTCGCCCTTGTCGGCCAGCTTCATCTGGTCGATGAAACGCTGTTCCTGGTCGATGGGGTCGTTAAGCTCGCTGTATGCGTTGGCCAGCTCCTTGCCGTTGACCATCAACTCGAAGCGCTCGGTGAGACCGGGCTTAGAGCGGTGCATCTTGGTCAGGGGCGACATCTCAACGGGGTAGTCGGTGATGAAGGTGGGTTGGATGAAGGTGCCCTCGCAGGTCTCGCCAAAGATCTCGTCGATGAGCTTACCCTTGCCCATGGTCTCGTCCACCTCAATGCCCAGCTTCTTGGCCACCTCGCGAATCTCGTCCTCGTTCATGGGGTAGAGGTCATAACCGGTCTTCTCCTTGATGGCATCGAGGATGGGCAGGCGACGGAAGGGAGCCTTGAAAGAGATGACCTTGCCGTCGATCTCTACCTCGGGCTTGCCGTTGACAGCGGTACAAATCTCCTCGAGCATGCGCTCGGTAAAGCCCATACCCCAGTTGAGGTCCTTGTAGCTGATGTAAAGCTCCATGCAGGTGAACTCGGGGTTGTGGGTCTTGTCCATACCCTCGTTACGGAAGTTCTTGCCCATCTCGTACACACCTTCAAAACCACCCACGATGAGGCGCTTGAGGTAGAGCTCAGTAGCGATACGCATATACATGTCCTGATTGAGCGCATTGAAGTGCGTGATGAAGGGACGTGCGCTAGCACCACCTGCAATGTTCTGCAGGATGGGGGTGTCAACCTCAGTATAGCCTGCATCATCGAGGATGCGACGCATGGTGCGAACGATGGTGGCACGCTTGAGGAAGGTCTCCTTCACGCCATTGTTGACAACGAGGTCAACGTAGCGCTGGCGGTAGCGAAGCTCGGGGTCGTCGAAGGCATCGAACACATTGCCGTCGGCATCGGTCTTCACGATGGGCAGGGGCTTGAGGCTCTTGCTCAGTACGGTCAGTTCCATGGCATGGATGCTGATCTCGCCTGTCTTGGTGCGGAACACATAACCCTTTACGCCAATGAAGTCGCCCAGGTCGAGAAGTTTCTTGAAGACGCTGTTGTAGAGGTCCTTGTTCTCATTGGGACAGATGGCGTCACGCTGTATGTACACCTGAATACGTCCCTTGCTGTCTTGCAGTTCGGCAAAACCAGCCTTGCCCATGATACGACGACCCATCATACGACCAGCCACGGTAACTACGCGACTGTTGTCGGGGGTTGCCGTCTCTCGCACATCGTTGCCCTCCTCGTCCTTGCCAATGACAGGCAGATCGACGAAGTTCTCTACGATGTCGGTACTCCATGCCGAAACGGGGAATTCGGCTGCGGGATAGGGCTCGATGCCCATATCCTTCAGGGCTTGTAGGTTGTTGCGGCGAACAATCTCCTGTTCGCTAAGTTCAAGTATATTCATAAAATAAAACTTTGTTTCTATTATTTTTGCGCGCAAAGGTACAAAAAAAACTCTTTTTAGGCAATTTTTTCTATGAAAAACGTAAAAAGGGCGTGCCAAGTGAATGACACGCCCCCTTACGAGAAAAATATGATAGGGTAAAAACCTTATAATGCGTTGAGTTTGCGCACGTCAATCTTACTCACGCCATCGCCATTGAGATCGACTTTGTCGGCAGTACCCGAAAGGGTACTTTTGCCCACGCCCTCGTTGGTGAAATGCAGCTCTTTGCAGTCAACGTTAACGTTAAAGTTGCATACGCCCTCACATTTGAAGATGCAATTGCCACCGCTGACCTTCAAACTGCCTTTGCCCACACCCTCCACAATGGCTTCAAACTGATGGGTGGCGGTAATGCCCATCTGGGTGTTGCATACGCCATCGATGCTGAGTTTGCAGTCCTTGACGGTAATGGAGGGCGTGTTGATGTTGCAGACACCCTCGATGTTGAGATTCAGACGGTTCTGCTTGATGGGAGCAGGAGCAGAGATGTTGGCCACGCCCTCAATCTTGATGTCTTCGAGCGAGGGAGCCTCTATGTAGAGCTTGTAAGCACCCTCTTTGGTGTTGCCTTTTTTGCTCTTGCTCTTGATGACAAGTGTGTTTTCTTTCTGTGTGATGACTATCTTTTCGCGATTGGAGGGAGTGCACTCCAAACGTACGTTGAACTGGTTGGATTGCTTGTAGATGATGCTTACGACATTATCTACGTCGATGGCATTGAAGTTCTTGTAGTTAAGAGGGTATGAGGTGACCTTCTCGTCAGATGCCTGACTGGTGAGAGTGGTGGCATCGGTATGTCCCTTTATGGCGTAATGGCTGATAGCATACATGTTGTAACTGATGCATAGAAGAAGCATGGTGAGGATGATGGTAATGTCGAACTTTTTCATAACGATTTTTTTTGATAATGGACAACAGTCAACAGACGTTACAAATAGGCCAGTGGACGGTTGTGTGGTTTGTAATTTGTTAAAATGATAAATGTTTATTTTTTGTTGTTGATGATGACTACCTTGAATGTGTCGTTGTTGGTCCACTTCAAACTGTAGATGCGGGTGATGTTGCCATCCTGATAAGTGAGGAGGATGGTATGCTCCTTGCCTTCGTTGACTTCAGTAGCCTTTGTGGCATTCTTCATCTCGTTGCGAAAGAGCTTCTGCATCTTGGAGCAGGCACCTGGGATGCCCGACTCGTGAGACAGCTCACGTACGGTACGTTTAATTTGATGAGTGACAGGATCACGATCCACGGTAGAAGTGAAGCGAAACTCACCCACGGTGGAGTAGTTGGTGACGGCATCGTCGATGGCCTTCTGAGCCTTGGCTGGAAGTGCCATGAGGAGGGTCAAAAGAACGAATGCTATGGAATGATGTTTCATTGTTTTTTTGATTAAGAACGTTCAACCTGAAATGAACAATTAAGAATGAAAATTAAATGTAAACTAAGCATACGTGAGGCGGGTAGGGCTACTCGCAACTCTGTTGGATGATTTCGAGGATCTCTGGATCTGTGATACCTTGTGAGAGTTCGGAACAGAGTTCGGGACGTGCTGTAGAAGCCTGCTGAGTGAGAAGACTAGCTTCGTTAAGGGTGCGCTTGATGTCGGGCTGAAGTTCACGAAGATCGTCGATGCGCTCACCATGGATGATGGCATAACTGCCTTCGTAACTGGCTCGTAACTGCTCATATTCCTGATGACGGTTGTAGAGGTAGATGGAGAGGCCACAGCCGAAGAGGAAGACGATGCCCACGGCAATCATACCCCTCAAGGCACGGGTGGCACGACTCAGGTTCTTGCGGACGGCATCCGCCTTCATACCCGTGATGCGCATAATCTCTTCGTTGTCCACACCTTCCAGATACTTCATACGAAGAATCATCATCTGTTTGGAGGGAAGGCGTTGCATCTTGCTTACCATCATCTCGATGCGCTCGTCAGAAGTATCCTCCTCTTCCGGCAGGCGAAGCGAGTCGATGTCTATCGTCTCCTCCTTGCGCTTACGAGTGCGAGAGATGACCATATTGCGATGCAGGCAGAAGATGGCCGCCTCGGGATTGATGTGCAGGCACATCTCCTTGCGTTTCATCCACACACGGCACAAGGAGTCCTGCACGGCATCTTCGGCATCCTCGTCCGCGAGCATCCTCTGAGCCATCTGCAACATACGAGGCCGTATGCGTTGGATTAATATTTCGAGTTCTTTTATGTCCATTTTATTGACGTTTCTATCTATAAAACGCATTGACGGGTCGAAATGTGACATTAAAAGCAAGTTTTTTTCCAAAAAAATGCGTTTTTCTTTGAAAAAGGCCTCAAAAAGGGCAGAAATGGTTACCTTTGAGGAATAAAACAATGAATCTTACACGAAGGTACGATGCCCACGGAATTATTTGTTGTTTTCCTGAGCCCTTTTGTGCTGCCGTATGATTCTCAACTTAATCAAAGAAAGACCATAAAGAGCATTCTGAACCGAAGCCACATCGGTATGAAAAAAGTGAAGGCATCAATCCAAAGCGTCCAGGCTTTTATGACGATAATAGGTAAAGGCCTTGGGCGGTGCACACATCCGAAGCTAATTGGCAGTCGATGGTGGTTGTCGCGTCTGTGTGGCTTGATGGGTGTGTTTTTCTTGGTTTGTCTGTCCGCAGGTGCCCAACGCACAATGGTCGTGGGATGCTGGAATGTGGAGAACCTCTTTGACTGCCGACACGACACGCTCAAGAATGATCACGACTTTCTGCCCGATGGGGCTTATCGGTGGACGACTGCCCGCTACTGGAAGAAACTCAACGATGTGAGCCAGACGATAGTGGCGATGGGCGGTGAGGCAGGTCTGCCCGTGGTGGTGGGCCTTTGTGAGGTGGAGAACGACACGGTGATGCACGACCTCACCAAGCGGTCGGCCTTGAGGACAGCAGGATATGAATACGTGATGACCGAGAGCGATGATGCCCGAGGAGTGGATGTGGCCTTGCTCTACCAACCTATGGCATTCAGGTTGCAGGAGTGGCATAGCGTGAGGGTTCCCTCAAGGGCGCATGGTATGATGCCCACACGCGACATACTGTATGCCAGGGGTATGATACCTTCGGGCGATACGTTGCATCTGGTGGTGTGCCATTTGCCGAGTAAGGCAGGTGGAGCGAGACAAGCCTCTCAGCATCGTAAACTGGTTGCCATGACCCTTCGTGGGGTGGTGGATTCTGTCTTGACCCTATCGCCTAATGCCAAGATGCTGGTGATGGGCGACTTCAATGCCTCATGGGGTGAGAAGGTGTTCAGGCAACTCTGTCCACCCCTGCACGAAACATTGCCCACCTCGCGCAAGGAACTGCTACGACCTGTCGGTACCTATTACTTTCAACGGCAATGGAGCTATCTCGACCATATTCTGGTGACCGATGGCATGCTGGCTTGGCAAACTGAGGCAAGCGATGGCCTTTCAAAGGGACTCACGGCTCACGAGGTGGAGTTGCCTTTCTTACTCAATAAGGAGGGCACCCCCCACCGAACATACAAAGGCTCGTACTATAACGGAGGCGTGAGCGACCATCTGCCCTTGCGAATAGTGTTGAAAACGAGATAGGCAAAGTCTGGCTCCTTGCAAATGTCGGTTGGAGTATTTGAGGAGTCGGCCTATTCTCTTACAGTGGTTTGAGTGGTATCGGAAGAAGCGTCGCTTTGTGACTGCTGTGGTGCTTCCGTCTCGATGTAGGGACGTGGTCTGGTGTAGTTGCCTTGTTGTTGTTTGTTCTGGCAACTACGGGGAACAATGGCATCCAGGATGACAATACCGACGCAGAATAAGAATGTCTTCATGATGTCCTGTTCTTATTTTTTGTTTTTATGACGAAGGATAGCGGTGGCCAGTACGCAAAGGGCTAATGCACTTGCGATGATTCCGATGGACATGGGTGAGAAGGTGGGCATGCTTGCCGTTTCGGTTGCCTTGGGAGTCACTTCGATGGTTAATGGCTGCTGTTCGAAGGCCGTGTCTGAGGACTTAGCCTGTTGCTTGGCCTTCTGATTGGCTGCTTTCTTCTCCATCTTGACCTTCTGATTGGCTGCTTTCTTCTCCATCTTGGCCTTCTGCTTAGCCGATTTCTTCTCGGCTTTAGCCTTCTTGGCCGCTTCTTTCTTTTCGGTCTTGATTTCTTTTTCCTTTTTTGCTTGTTCTGCTTCACGTTCCTTGAAGAAGGAAGGTGGTAAGAGAATGTCGGGTGATTTTGACATAATTGTATGTTTTAAAGTAATTATAAAGTAGATAATAGAAGTCCGGACAGGTAGCTGATGGCATTGCATAGAAAGGCGTAGGTAATGGCCTTTCGTATGTCGTGCAGTACGCATAAATACAGCAGACTCTCAACTATGAACACTACACCTTCCAGGGCCAGCTGTGTGGGCATGGAGTCGAAAAGGTGCGTGTGGGAGAGGAAGAAGAGGTTGAGAGGGACATTGGTGAGTATGTTCATCACCACAGCCATGGACAGCACTTGCCATCGACGTTCGCGGATGAACAGCAGTACACTCACCTCGATGACGATGGTTGCCACAAGGGCAAAGAGCCATAGGTAGGTGAAGTAACTCCCACTCCAAAGTGTGCCCAGGGCAAAGCCTGGGATCAAGACTGCTGCCAGCATGCCAAAGGCAAATCCCTCGCGATGCGGCATCTGACGGTTGGCCAGATAGAGTGTGAGTGGCATGGTGAGGTTGATGCAAAGCACCATGCCCAAGTGGAATGCTACATGCACGAAACATAAAAAGAGACAGATGCCAGAGAGTAGGAATGTGGCGGTAAGCGTGTGCCATACACCCCATCGCTTGCCCAGGAATCCACCCAATGACTTACCGGCAAAGGCCAGTGTGCCTATCAGGACGGCATACAGCACCACATCCATTTCGGCTGCAGGAACCACCTTGCCCACAAACGAACGTATGAAGACCAGAAGCAGGATGAACAGAAAGAGGCCGATGCTGGTCTTCCCGGAATCAGAACTGGTATCATGACCAGTACACTCGTCTGATTGTGTGACTTCGTGTGGGCACCTCTTGAGTAAGAGATACGACAGCACCAGCATAACGAGCGCGATGATAGGAAGTGTGACAAGCGACCGCAACTGTTCGCCTATGACCAATCCCACGGCTCCCGACGACACAAAGATGCCCAGATGGCGCATGTCGTTGTGGGTGCTGACGGCTACCGACTTGCCACCATAGACGTGAAACAAGGCGTTGCCTAAACCCAGAAAGGTGGTGCCGACAAAGGCAAACATCTCGTTAAGGGATGTGATGGAAAATGCAGACACGCCAGCGCCCATAAGCAGGAGTGCCATGCTGGCATGGAAGAATGCATTGCGCTTCTGTGTCCTATCCAACCACCCGCCGAAGAGAGGTTGGGTCATGAACGCCAATACATTGTAAAGTACAAACAGCAGGGCGATGTGTTGTTCAGCCTCCATGATGGGCATCAGCATGAATACACCACAGGCACACAAGCCATCCACCGTGAGGTGGAGACCTGTAAGTAAACCTGTATTGAGTGATGCTGTGTTCATGGGTGGGGGACTTGTGTTGCCGTTTACAAGACAGAAGTGCGGTTCAGGAGGTAAAAGTCCAGAATCGTCATGGCAGCCATAGCCTCTACCACAGGTACGGCACGAGGCAAGACGCATGGGTCATGACGTCCCTTGGCCATAAGCGTGGTGGCCTGACCGTCAAGGGTAACCGTATCCTGCTCCATCAGGAGGGTGGCTACGGGTTTGAAGGCTATGCGGAAATAGATGTCCTGACCATTGGAGATGCCACCTTGAATGCCTCCTGAGTTGTTGGAAGTGGTGGTGATGCCACCCTTGCCATCGGGCACGAAGACGTCGTTCTGCTCGCTACCTCGCTCGCACACGCCAGCAAAGCCACGTCCATACTCGAAGCCCTTTACGGCATTGATGCTGAGCATGGCGCTTCCGAGAGCCGCATGCAACTTACCGAAAGCAGGTTCGCCCAGTCCTACGGGACATCCCTTGATGACGCAACTGATGATGCCGCCAATGGTATCGCCATCGGCCTTGACCTGTGTGATGAGCTGAGCCATCTCCTCGGCCTTTGCTGGGTCGGGACAGCGCACGTCGTTCGTCTCGGTGAGCGAGAGGTCGTAATCCTTATAGCTACCCGTGAGTGCAATGCTACCCACTTGTTCGGTATAAGCCTGAATGCTGATGCCCAACTGCTTGAGCGCCAGTTTTGCCAATGCGCCAGCCACTACGCGACTGATGGTCTCGCGAGCCGAAGAACGGCCACCACCGCGATGGTCGCGAATGCCGTACTTGGTAGTGTAGGTATAGTCGGCATGCGAGGGACGGAAAAGTCCGCGCATGTTCTCGTAGTCGTTGGAGTGTTGGTTGGTGTTGCGTACCAGGAAACCAATGGGACATCCTGTTGACCTGCCCTCAAAGACGCCCGAGAGCAGTTCCACCTTGTCACCTTCCTTGCGGGCGGTAGTCAGTTTGCTCTGCCCAGGTTTGCGACGGTCCAACTCGCTTTGGATGAAGTCGATGTCGATGTCAATACCCGCAGGCACACCATCGATGACTCCACCTACACCTTCCCCATGGCTCTCGCCAAAGGTGGTGACTGTAAATATGTTGCCGAATGTGTTCACGTTAGTTTAGTTCAAAATTCATAGTTCATAGTTCTTGGTTCATAGTTCTTGGTTCATAGCATTATGATTAGTGTCTCACTGAGATGTGCCGCTGGCTCAACTATGCCTGCTTTATCTTGTTGATTGACTAAAAACTATGAACTATGAACTAAGAACTCACTTGCATCCTTCGCAACCACCCTCGCAGTTGCCACCACAACCACCGCCGCAGCTGCCGCAGCCACCGCCACAGCCTTCGCCGGTGAGCATCTTCAGCATGCCCTGAATCTCTTCGTTGGTAGCCTCGCGACTTTCAATGACCTCGCCCTTGAACTGCAGTTGCTTGCCAGCCAGAGGGTGGTTGAGGTCCACGATGATGTTACGGTCGCCAATGCGCTGGATGAGGCCGTTGAAACGCTGTCCCTCCGAGTTCTGCAGAGGCACGACGGCACCCTCGTAGATGTATTTGCTGTCAATCTTGCCGTCAATCTCGAAGATGTTTTTGGGCACCTCCTGTACGAAGTCGGCATGATACTCGCCATAAGCCTCCTCGACGTTGAGCACAAAGTCGAAGGTGTCGCCTGTGTTCAGGGGCACTACCTTGGCCTCGAAGGCATCGAGCGAAACGCCCAGGCCTGATACAAACATGAAGGGATTCTCACGGGTTGCTGTCTCGATATGCTCGCGCTCGCTGCCCTCGATGGCGGTGAGCTCGTAGCTAACGCGAATGTACTTACTTGGTTCCATATAATCAGTTTTATGTTTTTGTTCTTTGGTTATTCTCGGCAAAGATAACCATATTTTTGGACTTTATGGTCAAAATGGAGGAAAAAACGCCACTATATGTGTGCGAATCACTAATATTTACTAATTTTGTGGTCGAAATAATAAACTAAATCTGACTGATACTAACTAAAACTCTTGAAAAATGAAGAAAGCGTTATTCGTGGTGTTGTCTTTGCTTCTGGCTTCCGTGCCGACATGTGCCAAGAAGAAAGTGTTGAACGAAAAGAAGATGGGTGCCTACCTGATGGTATATCACAAGGACTGCGACCATAGTCTGCACATGGCTGTGAGCTATGATGGCTATGACTGGACATCGCTCAACAACGACAAGCCCATCATCAGCGGCGATACCATTGCTGTGCAGCATGGCATACGTGATCCGCATATCTTCCGTGGGCCCGACGGTGCTTTCTATCTGGCCATGACCGATCTGCACCTCTTCACCCAGCGCAGCAAATATGAGAACAACCCCAAATACAGTAAGGTGTCGGAGTATCGTGAGACGGAGTGGGATCGCGACGGCAAGAAGTATGGCTGGGGCAACAACAAAGGTCTGGTGCTGATGAAGAGCTACGACCTGGAGCATTGGACGCGCACCAACATGGACTTCTCAAAACTGCCTGCGCAGGACGGCATGAACTGGGCCGAAGTGGGTTGCGTGTGGGCTCCCGAGACGGTGTATGACGAGGAGAAGAAGCAACTCATGGTGCACTTTACCATTCGTGAGGGTGTGGGCATGAACCGCATCTTCTATATGTATATGAATGACGACTTCACCGAGATGATTGATCAGCCACAGCCTCTCTTTGAGGCACCTGGCCGTAAGTATAACGTCATCGACAGCGACATCATCAAGGTGGGCGACCTCTACCACTTCTTCTATGTCAGCCATGAGCACGGGGCACGTCCTGTACATGCCACAAGCAAGTGCATCACAGGCCCTTATGAAATAGACGACAAGTATAACGATGGTGAGCCTCAGGGACATGAGGCACCCAACTGCTGGAAGCGCATCGGACAGCAGAAGTACGTGCTGATGTTCGACAACTATCGCCGTAATCCACATAACTTCGGCTTTGTGGAGACGGAAGACTTCCATACCTTTACCCCCATTGGCTATTTCGACGATGCCAAATCGCCCATGAAGCGCAGAAACTTCAGCGAGCAGAAGCATGGTGCCGTCATCTGGCTTACCAAGAAGGAGGCCGACAATCTACTGAAGAAGTACAATAAATAAAAAATAGTTTGGAAAATGTGGTTTCAGGTTTCAGTTTCAGTTGCAAATAAACAAGCCCATATTGTCTCGTTTTAGTTAAAAATGCATATAATTCAAGCATTTTGAATGCTATACTTTCAAAAATCGAAGAAAAATGATTATCTTTGCGCTCATGGAGCGTTGGGGGACATCAGCAACGATTAGTGTGATGTGTGGAAGCTAACAAGAAAACATCTATAAATTAATCTTCAATAATGCCCAAGGTATTAATATGTTCACGAAAGAAGGATATTGGAATGTGGTTCCACAGATCAAATCTGTGTTGTTCCCGATACGTGGCAAATGGCAGGTTAACCTTGTAGACGGTCGTAGTGTTGTTATGCCTATCAGTGCCTTCCCTTGCCTCAAAAAGGTGCCTGTGCGCGAACGTTCACAATGGTATCTGATGGGTGGTGGCGTGACATGGGATTCATGTCCCGAGGTCATCCATGTTGAGCAGATACTTGGTGATTATCAGAAATATGGCCATGAGGTGTGATTCGTGATCTACGATAAAATGCTAAAATTAAGTTTAACTCTTTAAATCCAAATAGAATAGTTTTTGTTCCCTCTTAAAATATAGAGTTCGCAAGACGCCACGAAACAGAAATAACAATTAGCAAACAGAAGGACGGTGCACCATGTGTGCAGCCACTTCACCAACGTATTAATCAAACTCAATTATTAACTACGAAGGTGAACCTGAACCGAGAGCAGAGGCAATGCTTGCATTGATTATGCAGAGGTGATGGTTCAGCTCGCCGAAAGGCAAGCTGATGCGACATCCGTCCGACACTTTATCATATACTTGAGCAAACTGCTCTTGTTCTCTTCCTAACGAACACGACCAAACTTTCAAGAGTAACGAGAATAAGCAGCGGTGGGTTCACGCTCCATAGGGCGTGGACTTCTCCGTACATATCCGTTACAATGGTTACTTGGTCGTACCTGTTAGGAAGGATAAGCGTCGGGAAGTTCGCGCTCCTTCTATTTATTTACAAAACAAATGAAGAAGATTTTACTTTTGATGGCTGTCATGATGATAGCAAGTTTATCCAGCATTGCCCAGGTACCAACTGTAATGATGTATCAGGTTCAGGTAAAGCACGGAAAGGCTTCACCACAGGATGTTACGATTGAGATGCAATTGAGAAAGTCACAGACGGGCTCAGCGATTTTTTCTCAGACATTCAACCTCACAGAAGTTAAGAATGGAAGTGTACAGAATCTCGGTCTTGAATTGGGTTCGCAGGTAAACTGGAATGACGGAGAGTACTGGCTGGCCACCATCATTGACGGTGAGGAGATGGGATGCGCCAGACTAACTTCTGTGCCTTATGCCTATATGGCCAAGTCTGTTGAGGGCGCACCGACACCTGAAGACTTGTTCGGAACATGGGAAGTAACAAAAACACTAAATTCTGCAACAGAAGAATGCTCTTGTACATTTAATGTGGATGGCACTTTTACTTATAATTATTCAATTACATGGTATGATGGCGTTGGAGAAACCACCACTTGCTCAGGTATATGGAAAGTAAATAGTACAGGAAACCTTTACCTAAAAGGAATTGGTTTAAATTCACACGAAGGAAGCATAGAAGAAGACACGGTCATACCTATATACATTGATAGAGTAAACGATTGTCTGTGCATAGGTGACGGAAGTAAATATATAGGTTGTATGACTTACGCAAAGAAGAAATGAAATTACTAAAATACATATTCATACTGATGCCTCTGTGTGCTTTTGCAGATGGAGTGGAGGTGAACGGACAGTTTGTCGTTGCGCCTATCTCTTCTGACAAATGTGAGGCATCCACATCAGCTAATCCTACGTGTGGACTTGCTGCTGACAGCCAGCTGATGAGTTTGCTCACACCATTCTTTATAACTGATGATGACCCCACAGGTGTGCATGAAATAACAATACTGGACAAGTCACAAGACGGAGCATCAGTCATTTATAATATCAATGGTCAGAAGCGCCCATCACTGCAGCATGGCGTCAACATAGTTGTTGACAAGGAAGGTGAAAGAAAAAAGATTATCGTAAAATAGAATAGGATAGCCGTTACGGTTCTCCTATCCGCTAATACAATTCATCCGCAAACATCAGTTCTCTTAGCGAGTACATAAGTAGCTCAAAGGAATCTGGTGTTTGCGGATGTTCTTTTTGCAGTCATTATTTTCATCCCAAACCTTCTGTCAGGAATTTCCTTAGATGTAGATGCGTAACTCCTTTGTCATCGGCTCTGGTGACAAGCGGTGTCAGAGAGATGACGTACTTTGGGTAATTGTCCTTTATGGCATGTAGGTTGCCAAACTCACGGTCGTAGGTCGTACTGTCGGCAATGATGTAACTTGCCTGAATGTAAGCGCGTTGCCCGTCGGGCTTTGAGCATACGAAATCTATCTCGCTTGCCTGCAACTGCCCTACGTTGACGTCGTAGCCAAGGCGAATGAGGTGGTTGTATATGACATTCTCTATGACCTTCTCTATGACCTGCAAGTGCGTTGCGAATGCCATGGTCTTCGAAGTAGTATTTATCGTTGCTCTCAAAAATACGCTTGCCGTGAATGTCGTAACGGTTCACTTTGTGGAGCATGTAGGCATCGCACAAGAACTTGGCATAATTGGTGATAGCCGTAGTGGTAATTTTCTCGCCCTGTGACTTCATGTATTTCGTTATGCTATTGGCAGAGATGATCTTGCCTGTATTGTCGGCAAGGAATCGCACAAGGTTTTCCAGGAAAGGCACATTACGAATCTGGTTGCGCATGATGACATCCTTCAAAAGAACCGTGTTGATTACATCCGTTTGGTATTCTCGTGCATCTTGCTCGTCTAACCCATAGCGTACCAAACCGGGAAGACCACCCAACTGGATGTACTTGGCCAAAGACTCATCGCTGTCTGTGAGGTTGTGAAACACAAGGAACTCCTCATAGCTCAGTGTCTGAACGTAAATTTCCTTGTATCGCCCACCTATCTTCGAACTGAGATCGCTGCTGAGCATTTTTGAGTTGCTTCCTGTGATAACCAGTTCTATGTCAGGTTCTTCGTAATAGCTGCGTATACTCTTCTCAAACTCCTCTATGTCTTGTATCTCATCAACGAGAACATAATTCATCTTGCCTTCGTCGCGACGTTCGTCTATGTAAGTGTTGAGATCGTGGTAGTTCCTGATTTCATCAAACTCCTTCTTCTCCTTGTTTATATAAATTATGTTGTTATCGGGATTTGCGGCTCAGTAGATATTTTCCGTGGCAATCCACAGCACTGACTACCTAAAATATCAGAGTGCAACGGTAGAGATTCTCAAAAAAAGATGTACCTTTGCACCATGGCAACAACAACCTCTCCATCCATCTACGAATCCCTGGC
>JAZLKL010000125.1:0-12699 GCA_045597585.1 Bacteroidaceae bacterium
TTTATTGCACATTAAACATTTCTTGTTTTGCTGTGCAAAGTTAGACATTATTGGGAACACCAGACTGCAGCGACGCTGTCCTCCTGTCCCTTTCCGTTACGGCTACGCCTCCACTCCAAGGGACAGGAGGACTAAAGCCTATCGATTATCATTTCTCTATGGTTAGTGGTACACTTTTCAATTATTAGGGGAGGTACACTTTTAAGTTACAATCTACACCAACTGCAAAGATACAAAATTTTTAGGCTTTTTGCAAATTTTTATTCAAAGATTTTTTGTGGTTTCGCGGAATAAAGGTGACTAAAGTTTCCCATCTTAAGGAAGTTATTAGGAAGTTAATGAAGTTAAAGGACGAATGTCCTGCTCCTTGAATGCATATAGCAAACGTATTACTTTTGACCGCTGTCAAAAGTCCTTTCGCTCATCGTGCCTTTAGGCCGATGCTTTGCTCGCAAAGAACTTCCTAAGCGACGGCGGAGCGATAACTTCCTTTAACTCCCTTTAACTTCCTAAGTTTCAGCAGTAAAAAGGGGGGGCTTTAGTTAAGTAAATTAGCATTTTGCTATGCATTATTAGGGTCGTATACCAAAAGTTTGGTATGCGGCTTACTGTTTTTTGGTATAACGAATACTACTGTGCTGCGATTGTGGGGGTGCCGCTTTTGCCGTACCTTTGCACTCGAAATCAAGAGTTACACTCAAATACCAAGAGAGTTACACTCATAAAAACAAGAAAATCAAATAGTAATAAACCATATTTAATATAAACGAAAGGAGACGCATTATGACATTCAAGACAGTATTAGCAGCAGCATTTTTGGCAGTAGCCTCATGGGCAAGTGCAGCCACCAAGGGTAATGGTACCATTGTAGTAAGAGCCACCAAGGCAAGCAAGGTGCTTGTAGAGAACTGGGTTAATGCTTACATGCAGGTGCGTCCCGAGGTAAATATCGTTATTTCGGACAAGGCAGAGGGAGCAAACATCTCTATTGTGAACGATGCCACAGAAGGTTTAGACGTAGCCAACGTGGGACGCTTCGCCTTGTTGCCCGTAACTCCCGTTGACAACCCTCTGTACAAAGAGGTGGCACAGAAGCAATGGAGCGAGAAGGACATCAAGAAGCTGTTCTTCCAAACAGAGGAAGACCTCTTCCAGGACGCTTCGGAGAAGTCAAAGAGGGAGAAGCTTAGCGACAAACTCGTAGTGTTCAGCGGCACCAGCAGTTCATCGGCTGCGCAGGCCTTTGCACAGCACTTCGGTTTCAGCAAGGGTGACATCCGTGGCAAACGCATCGCTGGCGACGACCTCTACCTGCTCAACGCTATCCAGAAGGACAAGCAGTCGGTAACCTTCAACACACTGGCCTATCTGTTTGACTTGAACTCACGCCAACTCAAGCAAGACCTTGCCGTGCTGCCCCTCAACATCAAGAAGGAGCAAGAGGCAATCCTTCAGTCGGGCAATCTGGACGAGACCATCAAGTTGCTTGAGAGCGAGAGCATCAGCACCATCCCTGTAGCGAACGTGGGTTTCCAGTTGAACGACTTCAACTCGGATGTGGACGATTTCCTTTCGTGGGTGGTTACCGACGGACAGCAGTACAACAATCAGGCTGGCTTCCTGAAGCTCAGCACTCGCGATGCCAAGCAACAGCTTCAATTGCTGGCTAAGCGATAAGAAGAGAGAGAGACAGGATGGGTGGTAGATAACAAAAAATAAGGTAAAAAGGTATGAAAAATGTAAGAAGACTTTTGACCGTTGTGCTTTTGGTTGTTGCAACGGTATCTGGGGCCTTAGCTCAGACGTTGAAAGGAACGGTAGTGGATGCCCGTAATGGTGAGAGCATTCTCGGTGCTACCGTCTATGTGAATAATGACAAGAAGAATGGAACAGTAACCGACATGGATGGGCGTTTTGCACTGAACGTAAAGGGGTTGCCCGCTGTGATTAAGGTGAACTTCACCGGATATCGCGCACAAGAGATTGAGGTGTATGACGTGGATGAGCCCATTACGGTGGAACTGGTAGAAGGAGGCTCGCTCATCGAACAAGTGGTTGTGGTGGGCTATGGCGTGCAGAAGCGTCAGCAGCTCACGGCCAGCATATCGAGCGTGAACGAAGAACTTCTCAAGCAGAATGTGTCGTCGGTAGAGAGTGTGCTGCAGGGTGCTGTGGCAGGTTTGAACGTAACCTCTAACTCAGGTCAGCCTGGTGCTACCAGCAACATCCGCATTCGTGGTGGCAACTCTATCACGGGTGGCAACGAGCCTCTCTATGTCATCGACGGCTTTATCGTGTATAACGATGTTTCCTCCAACAAGAGCGGTGCATCGGGTTCGGATGCCACACTCGATCCTCTTGCCTTCCTCAATCCTGCCGACATTGAGAGCATCGAGGTGCTCAAGGACGTCTCGGCTACAGCTATCTATGGTACGCGTGGTGCCAACGGTGTGATTATCATCACCACCAAGAAGGGTTTCCACGGACGCAACAACATCAGCTATTCGGGCACCTTCGGCTGGAGTACGGCTTCCAAGAAACTTGACCTGCTCAATGCCAGTCAGTTTGCCGATGCCTACAACGAACTCAATCCCAGCGCCCCCATCACAGCAGGCAAGAACTATGACTGGCAGGATGCTGCCTTGCGTACCGCCGGCAGTCAGGAACATCAGCTGAGCGTGGCAGGTGGCGATGAGCGTACACGCTACTCCATCAGCGGTAGCTACAAGAGTCAGGAGGGTATAGTGCGAGGTACCGACCTCAAGCGCTATGCTGGCAGAATCAACTTTGAGCGCAACGTCTTCGACAACCTCTTGGTGGGCATCAATGCCTCGGGTGCTTACAACAACCTTCAGGGTTTGCGCAATGTGGATAAGAACGCTGGTTCTGGCCAGATAGGCAAGTGGTCGGCCAACAACTGGATGTCTGTGCTCGCTACCCCCACCACACAGCCTATCTATAATGCCGATGGTACCTACAACTACGCTCCCAATCCCACTTCTCAGGACATCTATACCCAAGCAGGTAGGTCAGTGGCTGGCAACGCAATCTCTGACCTTGAGAATACCCAGACCTCTACGGCCAACACCCGTTTTCTGGCCAATGCCTTTGCTGAGTATGAGGTTATCAAGGATCTGAAACTGAAGGCCAGCGTGGGAGCAGACCTTTCTGGTACACGCGAGAGCAACTATGCTCCCTCATACACCTCAACTGGTTTGCAGTACAATGGTGTGGCTTCGGTAGGTGATGTGCGTACCAATGTTTGGCAAACCGAATTCACAGCCAGCTACAATAAGACATTTGGCAAAGGTCACAACCTCTCGCTGCTGGGTGGCTACACCGCACAGCGCACCGATCGCAGCGCCTTTGCCAGTACCGTACGCCAGTTTGCCAGCGATGCCTTTGGCTACAACAACCTGAGTGCGGGTAGCGACCGTTCCACTACCACCAGCGTGGGCTCTGTCAATACCTTGCAGTCGTGGCTGGGACGTGTAAACTACTCATACGACAGTCGTTACAACCTCTCTGCTACCTTCCGCGCCGATGGCTCAAGCCGTTTTGCAAGTAACAACAAGTGGGGCGTGTTCCCTTCTTTGGGAGCCTCTTGGAACCTTGACAAGGAGCGTTTTCTGCATCTGGGCAAAAAGGTGGACTTCCTGCAGCTCCGTCTGTCGGCCGGTGTAGTGGGCAACCAAGAGATTGGTGACTACCAGTTTGCTGCCAATGTGAGTCCTACTGTATGGAACTTCATCACCAACGGCCAGAAGGAGACAGCCTACTACATCACCAACAAGCAGAATCCCGACCTCAGGTGGGAGCGTACAGCTAGCTACAACGTGGGCATCAGCTCAGGTTTCTTCAAGAACCGTCTCACCGTCACCCTCGATGCCTATTACAAGAATACGTCCGACCTGCTCTTGCAGGTGCCCGTAGAGGCCATCACCGGTTACGAGACAGCCTTGCGCAATGTGGGCTCCGTTACCAACAAGGGTGTTGAATTGGAGATTGGTGGTGTGCTCATCGATCGCAAGGACTTGCATTGGAACGTTAATGCCAACATCGCTCACAACGTGAACGAGGTGACAGATCTGGGCTTGGCTGAGTTCATCGTACCCACTGCAGGGGGTGCAACGCTTGGTTACATCAGTCCCTCAATCATCAAGGTGGGCGAGCCTCTTGGCACCTTCTACGGCTATAAGTTCAAGGGTATTGTGCAGGCCGATACCGATTTGTCAAAGTTACCTACTCAGTCGTTCATCGCCCTCGAACCTGGCAATCCCTACTACGAGGATGTGAATGGCGATGGGGTGGTGAACTCCGAAGACCAAACCATCATCGGCAACGCTCAGCCTAAGATTAACTTCGGCCTAAACACCTCGCTCAAATACAAGAACTTCGATTTCTTCTTGGCATTGGCTGGTACGGCAGGCAACAAGGTGTACAACGCATTGGCTGTCAGAATGACCAAGTTCACGGGCTATTACAACTGTCTGGCTTCGGTGGCCGATCGTTGGACTCCCACGAATCCCTCTCAGGTGATTCAGAAGGTCAGCAACGACATCACCATCGTTTCCGACGACCGCTTTGTGGAGAATGGCAGCTACCTGCGCTTCAAGAACATCCAGCTGGGTTACACCTTCCCCCTCAAGAAGATTACCAAGGACGCTAAGTTGAGATTGTACCTCTCGTTGCAGAATTTCTTCACCATCACCAAGTACAGCGGTTACGACCCAGAGTCGGCACGTAGCGGACAGGATGAGCAGAGCTCGCTTTACCAGGGTATCGACATGGCAACCTATCCCACCGCCAAGACCGTGCAACTGGGTGTACAGATTACACTCTGAGAGAAAAAGTATAACTTCCCAAAAATATAGACAAAAGCCTTATGAAAAAGATTATCAATAATATAGCATATAAAGTCAAGACGTTGGCATGGGTGACGCTTCCTTTGCTGGGAGCAGGTAGTGGGTTCGTTTCGTGCGCCGACCTGGAGCAGACGTCGCTCTCGGATATCGATGTGAACGACTTCTATCAGTCGGAGTCGGATTTGCAGGTTGCCCTCAATGGCGTGTATCAGATACTTACCGATCGTGAGGTGGCAGGCGAGATGCATGGCATCTACAACAATGAGTTGATCTACTTCAACGACTTGCAGAGCGAGTACGCACGCCGAGGCAAGGCCAACAGCGCCGACATTGCCGAGATAGCCAACTTCGCCATCACCCCCACCAACTCGTTTGTAGAGTCAACCTGGTTGGTTCATTATACGGGTATCAACCGTGCCAACATCCTTATCGACAAGGCAGAGGCCAACAGCAATGTGGATGCCAATGTGCGTCTCAACATCATACGCCAGGCCAAGTTTCTGCGTGCGCTCTTCTATTTCGACCTCGTTCGCTACTATGGCGATGTGCCCTTGGCACTTCACGACGGAGAGGCAGAGGGAGCCCCTCGCACAGCTCAGGACAAGGTGTATGAACAGATTGTGGCCGACCTTGTCGAGGCAGAACAGATTCCCGTGGGCTTCTCTACGCTGACAAGTGTGGCATCGGGCGATGCGGCTACCGGCTTGCTCTCCAAGGTGTATCTGTGGTGGGCACAGGCAGATACCGATTACTCGCTGGCTCACAAGAATGAACTCTACCAGAAGGCCGTGGAAACTGCCGACAAGGTTATAGCATCGAACCGTCACAAGCTCAACGAGAAGTTCTGCGACAACTGGTCGCTCGACAAGAAGGGCAACTCAGAACTCCTTTTCACGGCCGAACACCTGTTTGGAGTCAACCGTAACGTCACAGGGCATTGCGTGTTCTCTACCGGTTTCTTGAATGGTGCCAATAACTATCCTGTGATTGCTGCTGTGGACAACTCCGTGCGCAACACCTTCGATGCAACCGACCAACGTCGTGACGCCAGCGTGGTAGAGCACTTGTGGGACCCCTATAAGCAGGAGGATTTCCAGTTTGAGCGTGTACGTTTTCGCAAATACATTGACACCCTCTATATGGCTAACTTCGCCAATGCCTACGAATCGGGACAGAACACCAGCAGTTCGGTACTTCGCTATGCAGAGGTGCTTCTGGTCAAGGCTGAGGCCGAGAATGAGTTGAATGGCCCCACAGACAAGGCCTATAGTGCAATCAACGAGGTTCGCCGTCGTGCCTATTACGATCCTTGGGGCAAAAAGTACAATGCTCCCACCGATGGGTCGGCTGTAGATCTGTCGGGACTTGCCAAGGAACAGTTTCGCGCAGCCTTGCAACAGGAACGCTACCGAGAGTTTATGCTCGAGGGTACCCGCTGGTTTGACCTCAAGCGTTGGCACATCCTGGTCAAGACCATCAAGGAGCGTGTGAACCGTGACGATGAGTATGGAGCCTTGAAGTACAAGAACATCTCGTTCAAGCATTATTTCCTGCCCATTCCTACTGATCAGATTGCCTTGAATCCTGCACTCAAGCAAAACTGGGGTTATGATGGAGAGAGTGGCACATCTGAGTATGAGCTAAAGGGTTGGCAGTAATAAAGTTGCCTTAGAAGCCTAAGAAGGCTGAGGAAAAATGGAAGATACAATAGGCCGTGTACCAAAAGTTTGGTATGCGGTTTATTGTTTTTTGGTATAAAGAATACTACTGTGTTGCGATTGTGTAGGTGCAGAAATGGCAGTACCTTTGCAGCAGAAAAAGGAATTAGTTTAAATGTAAAAAGAAAGCAAGATGAAAAAGAATGTATTTTTGGCATTAGCCCTGGCATTGTCGCTGAATACCTCAGCTCAGACCTATCGTGATTTCAGCAAGCGTGAGTTGTTGCTCCAAACCCTGGATCAGAGTCGTCCTAACGACTATGTCCCCGTATTCTTCAACATCCATTTTGATGCTAAGACTGGCTACAAGGCTGTGCAGAGCCATATTGACTGGTATAAGCAAACTCATGTGGATCTTGTCAACGTGAAGTATGAATACTTCCCTGTTATTCAGGCCGTCAACTCTCCATCTGAATGGAAAAACGTAAAATCCTGGGATCACTCCGTGTGGGACGAGCAGATCAACATGGTTCGTCAGTTGAAGGAGGAATTGGGCAAGGAGGCTCTTATCATTCCTACGGTGTTCTCGCCCTTGCGTGTACTCATCCAAGCCACAGGCTCGTCATTCTCTTCCGACCGCGAGGGACGCAAGCGTATGGTTGAACTTATTCGCAAGGATCCCAAGGCCATAGAACCTGCGTTGAAGATGGTTACCGAACAGTTGGTTTACTACATCCACGAAGCTCGTAAGGCAGGTGCCGATGGTTTCTACATATCAAGTCAGGGTGATGATTTGGAGGAGTTTGGTGGAAAGGTGTTCCAAACCATCCTGAAGCCCTATGACCGTCAGTTGGCAGATGCAGCCAGCGAGGTGGCTCCCTTTAATATTCTGCACATCTGCGAGAGTGGCGGTCACTTTACCCCAGAGACGTTCAACGACTATCTCGACTATCCCGGTTCGGTAATCAATCCTCCCATTCACAACTGGCAGGACAAGAGTCTTTCGCTCAAGGAGATTGCAAAACTCTTCAACCGTCCGGTGTTGGGCGGAGTGCTGAACAGCAAGGAGGGTGCCATCTATAAAGGAACCATTGAGGAGGCAAAGGCAGAGATTGACGAGATTCTGAAGAATGCACCCGACAACTTCATCCTGGGTGCCGACGATTCGCTGCCTAACGACATCGAACCAGAACGTGTGCGCATCATAGCTGACTATGTTCACACCTGGCGTCAAACACACAAGTAGTATTTGTTATATAAAAGACAGTAAATCATGGCTCTACGCAAACTTTCATCCCAGACAAAGCAAATGCTGCTTTGGATATCAGCCCTCGTGGTGGGTACGTCCATTGGCACCCTGCAAGTGGATTGGGTAAACTCGTCGGCCGACTTTGTGGCTTCGGTTTACACCCGCCTCTTTCAATTGCTTGCTGTACCCACCATAGCTTTGGCTATAATCACCACGTTGGCAACGTTTGGTAAGCAGAAGGGTACGGGACGCATCTTTCTCCGTACCATTGCCTACACCTTGCTTACCACCCTGATGGCAGCGTTGGTGGGATTGGCACTTTATCTGGTGATTGCGCCCGAGAGCCTGCCCGCAGAGATTATACAAGAGTCCTCCCTAACCGCTGACGATGGTGGGGTGGGAGAACTCTCATACAAAGAACACTTTCTCTCTGTGGTACCCAACAACATCGTCCGTCCCTTCCTAGAAGGCAATGTACTCAGCATCCTACTACTGAGTTTTGCCATTGGATTCGGATTGACCAGGATAGCCAACAACGAACGTAAGGAGATACTGCTAAAGGGATTCCTTGCTCTACAGGATTTGCTGTTCGTGCTGATTCGTGGTCTTATCTGGACACTTCCCCTTGGCATTGTGGCTTTTGCCATCCAATTGTCGGCCGAGGTAAGCGCAGGGGTGGCAGTTTCCTCCATTGGCAAGTATGTAGCAGTGGTACTGGGTGGAAATGCTGTACAGTTCTTCTTTGTTCTTCCCTTGTTCCTGCTGTTGCGCGGCATCAATCCTCTGAAGACTTTCCGCGCTATGACGCCTGCTTTGCTGATGGCGCTCTTCACCAAGTCATCGGCAGCCACCTTGCCTGTCACCCTCTCGTCGGCAGAAACCAGAATGAAGGCATCGCCTCGCGTGGCTCGTTTCGTACTGCCTATCTGTACCACTATCAATATGAATGGCTGTGCAGCCTTCATACTCGTCACCTCGCTCTTTGTGATGCAGAATGGGGGGGTGATCCCCGAGGCAGACAGTTTCGTGGCTCTCATACCCTTCTTTTTGCTTTGGCTGGTGCTGTCGGTGTTTTCTGCCATAGGTAATGCAGGCGTTCCTATGGGTTGTTATTTCCTGACGCTCTCGTTGATGACGGGCATCGGGGCTCCTATTGCCATATTGGGTATTATACTGCCTATCTATACCATCATCGACATGATTGAAACGGCAGAGAATGTATGGTCCGATTCGTGTGTTTGCGCTATGGTCAATCACGATGTTCAGGTAATGGAAGATGAGGCTGAGGTAGAATAATTACACTGCAGACATGCGCCTTTATGGTTGATTTTTCTTAGATTTCTGTTCTTGTTGGTAATATCATGCTTTTTATTGTACCTTTGCACAACGAAAGCAAAAAGCATTTCGCTTGTAAAGGTTACAATGTATTATGAAAGAAGTTATCATATTTGACAAGCAGGACTTGACCTGCCTCGGTACGGAGGCATTGTTGCATGAGGTGGATGATGAGGCTCAGGTGGTTCGTGTCATCACGAAGGGGCAGTTTTTGGATGAGCTTGCCCGTAGGCCCGATGCCTTTGTGGTGATTGACTATGTGGAGTCGGGCTTTGCCGATTCTGAGGCATTGGTGCAACTGGCCACCCAGTACAACAAATCGCATTGGCTCATCCTGTCCGACGAGATCTCTGAGGCTATGGCACGTCGACTTAGTTCGTTTCCTGTCTTCAGCATGGCTTTGAAGTCGAACCGCAAAGCAGAACTCATGTCAGCCCTCACTTCGCTACTCAACCACGAGCGCCATCTCTGCCAGCACATCATGAACCTCTTGCTTTCGCCCACGTCACAAGTGTCCGATTCGCCTGTGGATGTTCTCACCACCACTGAGATAGAGATACTGCGCCAAACAGCACTTGGCAAGAAGGTAAAGGAGATTGCAGCTGAACGCTTCCTGAGTGTCCACACCGTTACGGCTCATAAGCGTAATATCTTCCGCAAACTGCACGTCAATACCAGCTACGAAGCTACTCGCGTAGCCATCAAGGCAGGTCTGATAGATGTCATAGAGTACTACATCTAACCCAACCAAAATAATTCAAGTAAACATGGATAAAAGAACAATAGCCATCAACACCCCCTTTCGGCATAGCGATGCCTATGGTGCACTCAGCATGCCTGTATATCACACCTGCGCCTACGAGTTTGCAACTGCCCAAATGATGACAGAGGCATTTACAGGCAAGGTGCTCGAACCCGACTACTCGCGCACGATGAATCCCACCGTGTCCCATTTTGAGGACAGGATAAAGGCCCTCACAGGGGCTACCGATGTGGTGGCGTTCAACTCGGGTATGGCTGCCATCAGCAACACCCTGTTGGCTTGTGCGGGTGCCGGGAAGAATATCGTTACTTCCCGTCATCTTTTTGGGAATACATACGCCTTGATAACCAAGACCCTGCGACGCTATGGCGTGGAGGCACGTTTGGTGGATATGACGAACACCACGGAGGTGGCTCAAGCCATCGATGCTGACACGGCATGTGTGTTTGTGGAGAGCATCACCAATCCGCAGCTTGAAGTGGCCAATCTGAAGGCATTGGCTCAGGTGGCTCATGGTGGAGGCAATGGCTCGGGTCCCGTGCCCTTGATAGTAGATAGCACCATGATACCCTTCACAGAATATTCTGCCAAGGAGCTTGGTGTGGATATTGAGGTGGTAAGCTCAACAAAATACGTTTCGGGTGGTGCTACAAGTTTGGGCGGATTGGTCATCAGCTATGGCACTTTTCCCGATGTGGCACGCACCATCAACTGGGAATTGTTGTTTAACCTTGGTGCCTACATGACACCCCATGCCGCCTACATGCAAACGATAGGGTTGGAGACGCTCCACGTTCGCTACAGGGCACAGAGTGCCAATGCGTTGGAGTTGGCCGCTCGGTTGCAGTCGCATCCACGCATCGTGCACGTCAACTATCCTGGGTTGGCAAGCAGTTCAGGGTATGAGCTTGCTCTCAGTCAGTATGGACAGGCATCGGCATCGCGTAACACAAGCATCGGAACTCCCATCGGAGCCGTGATAACCATCGACCTGGATAGTCAGGAGGCTTGCCATCGTTTTCTTGATCGTCTGCAGCTCATCCATCGTGCCACCAACCTCTTCGACAACAGGACGTTGGCCATTCATCCTGCCTCTACCATCTTTGGTAACTTCACACCTGATCAACGAAAGGCAATGGATGTGTCTGACACCACCATTCGCTTGTCTGTGGGATTGGAGTGCGTGGACGACCTTTACGCAGATGTCGTTCAGGCATTGGTGTAATGGAATTACGGCATCCCGGAACCCCGGCCCCCCCGGAGTTCCGGCATTCCGGGGTTTCGGTATCCCGGTATTCCGGAAATCCCCGAAACCCCACATGAGCCTTCAATTTAATAGTCAGAGAAAAAAAATAGATACAAGAATATGAATTACGATTTTGACAGCATAATAGATCGTTCGGGAAGTGGTGACCTGAAGCATGGTGTCTTGCTGGAGCGCTATGGTGATGCCGACCTGCTTCCCCTCTGGGTGGCAGACATGGATTTTGAAACACCGCGTTTCATTACCGATGCCTTGCGCAAGCGGTTGGAACACTCCTTGTTTGGCTACACGGTAACACCTGCCGAGCTATGGCCCACGGTGGTGCGCTGGGTAGCTCAGCGCCATGGATGGCAGTTACAACACGAGTGGCTGACCTACATCCCTGGCATCGTGAAAGGCATTGGCATGGCACTGAATGTGTTCACCCAGCAGGGCGATACCGTGATCATTCAGCCTCCCGTGTATCATCCCTTCCGTCTTACCCCCCAAGGCAATAGGCGCAAGGTGGTTTGCAATCCACTCATACAGCGTGAGGACGGACTTTATGACATGGATCTTGATGGGTTGGAGCAGATCCTGCATCGCTTGCCTGGTTCCCCGCAACCTCTTGGCGATTCGCGTCCCAAGGCTGTGCTGATACTTTGCAACCCTCACAACCCCGGCGGTGTGTGCTGGGATAGCGCGACCTTAATCCGCTTGGCACACCTGTGCTATGAACATGGAGTGCTGGTCATCTCTGACGAGATACATTGCGACATGGCTCTCTTTGGTCATCGCCACATCCCCTTTGCCAGCGTGTCCGACGAGGCCGCTTCCATCAGCATCACCTTCCAGGCTCCATCCAAGACTTTTAATATTGCTGGTATAGTGTCTTCGTACGCCATTGTGCCCAACGACTCGCTTCGCCGCCGCTTCTACACTTGGCTTGCGGCCAACGAACTGAACGAGCCAGACATCTTTGCCCCCATTGCCACCATCAAGGCTTTCAACGAGGGCGAGGAGTGGCGCAGGCAGATGCTTACATACGTGGAGGAGAACATCCTGTTTGTGGAGCATTACGTCAACACGCACATCAACCAGCATGGCGTTACACGCATCAAGGTGATTCGACCGCAGGCATCATTCCTGGTGTGGCTGGATTGTCGCGGATTGGGTCTCTCTCATGACGACCTCATCAGCTTGTTTGTCAAGAAGGCTCGTCTGGCCCTCAACGATGGCGAGATGTTTGGTGTGGGCACTACACCCAACTGTGCAACAGGCTTTATGCGCCTCAACGTGGCTACCCCTCGTTCGGTGTTGCAAGAAGCCCTTTCACGCTTGGCCTCGCAATTGTAGCATTAACGGAAGGTCTTTGTAAGCAAAGCATCGGCCTGAAGGTGCGTTGAGCGAGCAGGCAAATGACCTGCTACTTGAATGCATCAGACAAAGGTGACGTCCTTTAACTTCTTTAGTGATGGTGAAAAAATAAATTGGTACGATTTAACCTCAGATTTTTGAGATGCTTTTGCTTCATGAAGAGGGCGCGATGCGGGCATCGTAACCGATGAATGAAACAAAAACAGCCA
>JAZLKL010000126.1:0-5712 GCA_045597585.1 Bacteroidaceae bacterium
CGATTTGTGATGTGAGCTTTTTATGGTAACAGCTCATCTTTTTGGCTGTTTTTGTTTCATTCATCGGTTACGATGCCCGCATCGCGCCCTCTTCATGAAGCAAAAGCATCTCAAAAATCTGAGGTTAAATCGTACCAATTTGTTTTTTCACCATCACTAAAAGAAGGGCATTGCATTGTGCATCGCGCCAGCCAATTGTGAAGGCCAAAAGCTCGATACAGTCAATTGTAACTATGAACTACACAACGCCCTCTTCTTTCTGTGTGCAAAGCTAATAATTATCGCTGACATTAGCAACTGTTAGCCAATTTAATTATATTAAAATTTTATTTCATGCAAATAAGAAGGCACGAAATACGCATTTTTCAGCGCACCTCGTGCCTTCCGTATATGAACACTCTGATGAGAGTTACTTGCTGCTGACCTTTATCGTTCTGCCATCCTTCAACTGCAGGATGTTAATGCCTCTTGTGGGAGCAGAGAGGCGGCGACCCATGATGTCATAACGGGCAGAGACTGCCGAGGCATCCGAAGAGAACGTCTCCTCTACCCCATCCTCTTCGCCATTATTGAGCAGGATGTCGAAGCTTGCCTTCACCTGGGCAGCAGAAGACTTCTTGCACAGGAAGAAAGCACGGAAAGGCTTCAGCGTAAGCTTCTTGGTGGCATGGACAAACTCATCCTTGCTGATACCATATACCTCATAGTCCTTCAGCACGGGGTCTGCATTCACATCGTCTATCACCTGACCCACAAAACTCTGTGCGGTGTACCAACCATCCACTCCCTCGACGGGCTGGATGTTGAAGCCATCCACCGTCTTGGCAATGCCTTTGCCCGAAAGTACGGTTTCACCAAGGTTCTCATTATAATAAAGAATAATCTTACCAGCAGGAATTTTACCTTCCTTCACCTGGTTGAATGTCATGGTGCCATCGCCCACCTCACCCAACACATAGATAAGGGGCGAACCGCTTGCGGTGACATCCAGTTCGAAAGGCAAGGCAAGGGTTGCCCACGCCGTGGTCAGATTGCGAGTATAGCTGGCACCACCTACTGTATTGATCTGGTAGGGTGAACAGAAGTCATAGCCATCCTGCAAGTCAATACGCCATGCGCTGTAGTCCCATCCTTTCAGCACCAGATTACGGGCATCAAAAGGACTGCCTACGTTGTTGCCATCCTTATATACCAACAGACAGTTGGGGTTGGCACTCATAAATGCATTCTCAGACTTACCGTCATACCCCTGCAAGTCTATCGATGTGGCCTTCTCGTCTGCCAAAGCAGCCTTAGCAGATGCTGCCACGTGGCCCGCACCAGCGATGTAGTAGTCGCACTCCTCTACAGAAGTACCGCCACCCAACAGGGTTATCTCGCTCACATTCACGGTCTGTCCCCATGCAGCCTTGATACTATTGAGATGGAAGTAGGTATATGCACTAATGTCAATCACAGCCTCTCCGGTTGAAAGGTTTGGATTGAGTTCGGTTAACGTATTATCTTCCTTACGGTTGAACAGCACACGAAGACCTCCACCAGTACCCTTAATCACCATGGTATTGTATGCTGACAGGTCGGCATAGTCCTTGTAGCTGACATTGCCTTGCAAGCCGGCACCAAACAACTCGGCGCCATTGGTCTTCTCCACGTTCAACTCAATGTTCTTACCTACAATCTCAGAGGGAAACTCTGTCATACTGTACAACTGTATATTGTCCAGATAGAGTGTACCCTGATAATCGCCATAGTTCAGCAGAACGCGATCTGCGCCTTCGCCTGTTACCGTACCCTTCAGCACTACGTTCTGCCACTCTGTGGTGACAGGTATAGCAGGGAATTCGCCTCGTCCCTCATAGCCTTCTGACTTTTGAATGGCAGCACCAATCGTACCTACTGGATTGCCCTTGACGTCAAGGCTGAGTGTATATTCCACACCATTGGTATATCCGGCATCATTCGGAAGGTTGAACTGCCCCTCCCAGGGGTTCTTCTTCTCTGATATTTCGATCTTATAGCCTTTAGAACCATCCTTACCAAATCCGGCATCATAACTGATGACACCAATTCCCCAACCACCTAAAAACTGTCCTGATTCTGCATCATCATTGATGACGTAACTCTTCTGAGTCTCATGGCTATACATCTTTACGTCGGACAGGCTCACGCCCTTGACTCCCTTGCGAGCAGTCACCTCACTGATGTTCAGCGCCATCTTGTCAATGGTAAACCAATAGGCATCCGTACTTTCAGCAGGAACAACGGTATTGAGGCGTATCTCACCCAACGTACAACCGGGATACTGCTCCAAATACGACTCAAACAGTGTCTGGAAATCATACACCTTGTCCTTAGCATCGTCAAACGAGGCTAAACGTGTTCCATTTGTTTCATTACCAATAATGTAGTTATTTGTTCCATCCTTAATAATGTTTCCGTCCTTGTCCTTCAGCTGTACATCCAGACGATAACCCACGGTGCCCTCGCCCAACAAGATGGACAGCTCTGCACACTTCTCAAGGGGCGTACCTGCATAGTTATTGAAGATGAAGGCAGAATACGTTGGAGTCTTGAAGATATAGTGACCCGTGTTGCCGTCAAACTCTGCATTACCCAGGATGGTGGCTGAGCTAAAATAGAAATTCGACTCAGGCAAGACGCTGGGTGTGCCATAGGGCACCCGATTGCCACATGCATACTCATAATACCATTGGAAGCAAGCACCACTACAAGCCTGGTCAGCATTAGCATACCCAGCCGTCTTCATAGCATCAAGGAAGGCAGGCTGCACGGTGCCATCTCTCAAATAGGCATCCATATCCACGTATGTGGTCGTACCCTGCAAGGTCCAGCTGATGTTGGGATGCTTATCGACAAGATGCTTGAACCTGGAACCCCAGCTTACATTCTGAGTATTCTTATATGGCACATTGGGAGCACCATTGGTAGTTCCCGTAGCCCAGGTGCCAAAATTACCCTCGGTGTACTGAGTATGTGTTTCATTCCAGTGACCTGCACCCGATTTCATGGGACTCCAGTCCACCTCAGTAACTACGATGGGTTTCTTGTCAATGGGGACCTTGTTTTCAAATTCTTTAATAAACTCTGCCTCTGTTTGATTGGGATTCCATCCACCATACCAACCAGGGTAGTTGTGCACAGCATAGGCAAAGTTGTCATCATTGATGCCTTTCACGCTATAGTTGGTATAATCTGCCTGATAGGAAGTTCCTGGCAGAAGCAGGATACCCTTGAATCCATTATATCGGATCTTATTCACCACAGGCTGGAAGTAGTCTGCCAAGTTACCCTCCATACGCACAGGTTCATTACCCAACTCAAGCATGATCTGACCAGAATGGGTCTTGATATACTCGTTGCTCGATACTACATCCCACACCGTGATAAGATAATTGTTATAGGCATCACCCACTTTCACGTCCTCAGGGAATACGCCTGGAGGACGTACAATCACATACAAGCCATGTGCCAATGCATCCTTGATGATGGGCACATACAAACTCTCCATGAATTTCCTAAGGCGATCCACAGAAAAACGACTGATGTCATTCTCTCCTCCACCATTCGTGGCAGTCTTGTCTGGATCATTCGTCCAAGCAGGGTCGAGGTGCAAACGGAACAAATTACAATAGGTACCCTTGGCAGGATTGGCAATAGCCTGGAATATCTTCGTAAAATACTCCTTACATGCTTTTGGAGCATTCGGATCATTGTAAACAGGCCAGCTCAAGGTGCCTCGCCAACGAGCTCCATTAAAATAGTCATTAGGGGTATCCATCACGCCATGAAGCGAGACGGCTTTACCCTGAGGATCAACAAACTCTGCTCCCTTGACCTTCAAGTCGGGAATGGCACCAAAGTATTCAACAGGAGATTGCGCCACGGAACAAGTGGACCATGAACACGCAAGAGTGAAAAGAAATTTAGCAAAAGTCTTATACATAAAATATTACTGGCAAGTCTTACTCACCTTTATTCATTAATGCTTTATATCGGGCAGATTCCATTATTTCCACCTTAATTAAGAAACGATAGCAAATATTCAATCGCAAAGTTACTATTTTTTCACAATATATCGGCAAAGAACCATAAAAAAAAGAGAAAGCGCTATATAAAAATCAAAAAACGTTCATATTTGGCACGTCTTTTAACAGAAATGGACAATTTATAAAGAAATTACATATTTTCTTGCATTTAGACTTGGAAACATCAGAAAAATAATATAACTTTGTGAAAAATAAGTAATATATGTTGCACATAATTACAAAAAACATAATAACAAATCATGAAAACTAAAAACAAACATTTTATTCACATGTCATTACCTTTAATGGCAGTCATTATGTCTGTAACCTCTTGTCAGAATGGTTCAACAGACGAAGTTACAAACATTAACGGAACAGCAAAAATCAACTTCAATGTTGTCAACTACCAGCAGCAAGGACTTGACGACATCACAACGGGAGAAAGCAGCACACGTGCCGCTGGCGATGTAAGCGTGCTGGCACATCTGGCTCTTGCCGTATATGATGCAGAGGGAAATATCTACACTACAATAGAACAAAACAGAGGCGATGATGGCTACGGTGCATTTTCATTGAATGTACCTTATGGAAAATACTCCTTTGTCTTCATCGGCTATGATGGTTCACATGCCGTACAACTCAACAATCCCAAAAGCATCACATTCACCGATAACTATGTGCCCAACTGTTTCTGCAGCACGCTTACCACAACTATCAATGATGGCGCTACTCTCAATGAGCAGATCAGCCTTACACGTTGTGTAGGTTGCTTCAGCATACGCTGCAACAATGGTGTGCCCGACGATATGATGGCTATGTCATACACCGCTACAGGAGGCGGTATTGCTCTTAACCCATTCACAGGTTTTGCAGCCACAACCACCACACGAACAGGTAAAATAGACTTCTCAAATACCACTAATCGCAAAAACACTCAAACGGCAAACATCTACAGTTTCCTGCCTGACAACTCTGCCTCTATGACATTCAACCTTAGTGCTGACAGAGAAGACGGAACACCCATTCGTACACGTACATTCAGCGACGTACCTATGAAGATGAACCAACGCATATACTACACCGGAGATTTCTTTGCCGATGATGCAGTCTTCACACTCAGCCTCACAAATGCCGATTGGGACGTCATAGAACAATCATACTAACAGGTTGAAACTTAAAAATAAAAAATTTCCGAAAAGTAATTTTCAATAAAGGAAGTTTCAGCGATGAAAGTATCAACAAAGAAAATGTCAACCAGGAAGATATCAATAAGAAAGATATCAATAAGAAAGACTTAATCAAAGAATGCTTAAATAAGAACAAGCGAAGAGCCAGGACACAGTCCTAAAGCTCTTCGCTTTTCTTATAAAAGCAAAATTGAAATTCTCATTTATCATCTTCATGTATGATAAAAAGCTCAAAATAGAGAAGCTCAAAATCATGAGTTCCGGATTAACCCAGATTTTCCGGTTACCCCGGAAGTTCCAGTATCACCGGGAGGACCGGAAGGACCATGCTTATGATAAAAGACCTATGGGTCATTTTGCGTGGTGAAACATGCCGCAAACCCTTGTAAATACTGGTGTTTTAAGAGATTCAAAACTTTCAGCAGTCAGTTATGGGTTTTTCTTGGCATAAAAGAAAGCTCTTAGCATGTTGATAATCA
>JAZLKL010000127.1:0-22323 GCA_045597585.1 Bacteroidaceae bacterium
CCATACATGTCACCCTTATTTCAGGTGGCTATAGTGGCGGGGTTCCACCTCTTCCCATCCCGAACAGAGAAGTTAAGCCCGCCCGCGCCGATGGTACTGCACACCCGTGGGAGAGTAGGTAGCCGCCGTCTTTGTCAGGAGCCCTCCGGTAAGTCTAGCGACGACCGGAGGGTTTTCTGCGTTTATACGGAAATAGAAATTTCACGATAGCAGAATTGTAATACAGATTGATATAAAATGAAGAAGAGAAAATGATAGATATGCGATAAATGAGAATTTAGGTTTTTGACTATATAAAAATAACTTAGATTATTTGTCTTTTCGCTTACTTCGTTGTAACTTTGCATTGTAAAAGTGAGCTTTGCTCTATAAGCATTTGAAGTGGTATAATTACATGTTATGAATAGAGTAATTGGGATTTTGTATCTCTTGTTGTTTCCTCTGTGGGCAGTGGCTGTTATTCCCAGCGGATATTATAAACATGCTGATGGTAAGATAAAGGATGATCTAAAATCTTCCTTGCATGGTATCATTAGTAAGGCCAAGGTATTGGATTATGGTAGTGGTCCAGGGAAGACTTGGACTGGTTTCTATTCAACTGATCGCTATGACGGTGACAGAGTTCGTGACCGCTATAGTTACGGAGAATTTTATTTTTCGAGTACTGCTTCGGTTAATGGTGCTAGTGCCGTTGGTGGAATGAACATCGAGCATTCCTTCCCAAAAAGCTGGTGGGGTGGTGCAAATAACCAAGCTTATAAAGATTTGTTTAACCTGATGCCCTGTGAGCAGAAGATTAACAGTAGTAAGAGCAATTATGCCATGGGTGTAGTGGAAAAGGTAAAGAACACCAATGGTTGCACGAAAGTGGGTACGGGTGATGCAGGTGGTAAGAATGTAAGTCTGTGGGAGCCTGCTGATGAATGGAAAGGTGACTTTGCCCGTAACTATTTCTATATGGTAACTGCTTATAGCAATCTTTCGTGGACGGGCGAAGGTTTGAATATGTTGGAACAAAACCAGTGGCCTACCTTGCAGAAGTGGGCTTATGAACTCTTCCTGGAGTGGAACCGTCAAGATCCTGTTGACGACATTGAGAAAGCCCGTAATGAGGCTGTATATGGCATACAAGGCAATCGTAATCCTTTTATTGACTATCCCAACCTGGCTGAATACATCTGGGGTGACAGTATTGATTATGCTTTTGACATAACCAATTCCTATACTGGTGATGTTATTGGCGATAATGAATATCTTGATGATGACGATGACGACAAGAATAAAGATGACGACGACAAGAAAGGCAATGATGATGATGACGACACAGAAGATGGTGACGACACAGAAGATGGTGACGATAACGAGGATGATGGTGACATGGCTTTCTGTGAGGACTTCGAGATGGGATCTAAGGGAAGTTATTCAAAAGGAACTGTAGCTTGCACTATGTCAACGTGGAACATGGATGATGTTCTGCTCTATAAGGATAAAAATGCCAACGGTGAAGTCTCTATGCGTTTACGTAGCGGGGGTGTGGCAGAGATGATAACAGACAAGCGTGGCGGTTGTGACGTGCTGACCTTCTATGCAGGCAATTTCAATTCTGATACAGGAGTGACGTTGAAGGTTAGTTATTCGCTTGATGGTGGCAATACTTGGACGACTGTGGCAGACAACATTGTAATCGGCGAATGGAAGCAGTATGAGTATGCCATCAAGCAGCCAGGTAATATACGTTTGAAGTTAGAGGCTGGAGGTGCTTCTGGCAAGCGTATAAACGTCGATGATATTAAGATGACTGACTATGTGGAAGAAACGGACGTTGATGTCGTGATGCAAAATAAGAGGGTTTTGGATGACATTTGGTACGATCTTTCTGGACGTAGATGCAATACTTCCATGCTGAAGCCGGGCGTCTATGTGCATAGTGGTAAGAAAGTGGTTGTTCGTTAAAACAATAGTTGACGATGAGATACTTTATTACTTTCAGCTATGATGGCACGAAATACCATGGGTGGCAGATACAGCCTAATGGCATTAGTGTGCAAGAAATGCTTCAGAAAGCACTCTCTACCTTGTTGCGTCGTGATATTGAGGTGGTGGGAGCTGGAAGAACGGATGCTGGTGTGCATGCCAAGATGATGGTGGCTCATTTCGACTTCTCTGGTGAGGAGGTGTCAGGGCTGCAACTGGTCTATAAGCTTAACAAGATTCTGCCTCATGACATTTCTGTGCAGAAGGTGGAGCCTGTGGCAGATGACATGCATGCCCGGTTTTCGGCTACAAGCAGGACATACCACTATTTCGTGCATACAAGCAAGAATCCCTTCTTGCGCGCCTATAGCTGGCAAGTGTATGGTGAACTGGACTTTGAAAAGATGAACGAGGCTGCCAAAGTGCTGCTTGGCACACACGACTTTACCAGTTTCTCCAAGACGAATACTGATACCAAGACCAATATCTGTACGATAACAGAGGCTCATTGGGATTTGTACTCCTCTCCTTTGGACAATCATGCGGAAGATATAACAGGTGTTGTAACAGCAAAAGATGCTGGTACCTGGCGTTTTACCATTACCGCCAATCGTTTCCTGCGCAATATGGTACGTGCCATCGTGGGTACATTGGTCGAGGTTGGACGTGGAAAACTGACCATTGACGGATTGCAGAGAGTGATAGAAGAGAAGAATCGTTGCTCTGCAGGTGAGAGTGTGCCGGG
Organism: Bacteroidaceae bacterium; assembly: GCA_045597585.1. Lineage (GTDB taxonomy): Bacteria > Bacteroidota > Bacteroidia > Bacteroidales > Bacteroidaceae > Physcousia. The sequence continues at coordinate 2,720 of JAZLKL010000127.1, forward strand.
AAACGCCTTGTTCCTGGTGGATATTAAATATTAAAGACGCTTTTCTATGTGGTTGATATGTGGCTTTATTAGTGCCATGCTTCTTGGTTTCTATGATGTATGCAAGAAGCATTCGTTGAAAGACAATGCGGTGATTCCCGTATTGTTCCTCAACACGTTGTTCTGTAGCTTGATATTCCTTCCTTTGGTGGCTTGCTCTTTCATGGGTGTCATTCATGAGGATGCCCTGCTTTATGTTCCTCAGCAAGGATGGGATGTGCAGAAGTATATTGTATTGAAGTCATGCATCGTGCTTAGCAGTTGGCTTTGTGCCTACTTCGGTATGAAGCATCTTCCCTTGACGTTGGTGGGACCCATCAATGCCACACGTCCGGTGATGGTGCTGGTAGGTGCTATCCTGGTATTTGGGGAGCAATTGAACCTCTTGCAATGGATAGGTGTAGCTTTGGCCGTACTGAGCTTTTTCTTGTTAAGTCGGTCGGGCAAGAAGGAGGGCATCGACTTCAAGCATAACCGTTGGGTGCTTTTTGTGGTACTGGGTGCCGTACTGGGTGCCATCAGCGGACTTTATGACAAGTATTTGATGGCGCCTGTGGAGAATGGGGGTGTGGGACTGAATCGTATGGTGGTGCAGAGCTACTATAACTTCTACCAGTGTGGTATGATGCTCACTATGTTGCTACTGATATGGTGGCCTACTCGCAAAAAGACCACTCCCTTTCATTGGAATTGGGCTATCTTGCTGATTAGCGTGTTCCTGTCGGTGGCCGACTTTGTCTATTTCTATGGGTTGAGTCTTGATGGTGCCATGGTCAGCGTGGTGTCGTTGGCTCGTCGCAGCAGCGTCATTGTGAGCTTCCTTGTGGGGGCATTCGTGTTCCATGAGAAGAACCTCAAGAGCAAGGCGGTTGACTTGTTGTTTGTTCTGCTGGGCATGCTCTTCCTGTATTTGGGAAGCAAGTAGCTCACGTTGCTCCGTACACTCCAAAGGAGGGGTGTTAGCGGTATGCACGCTTAGCTTGCATGGAGTGACATCCCTATTGAGACGTATATAGTAGATTACAAAAATAGTATGATTATGAAACGATATTTGTATCTTATTCTGTTGGTTTTAAGCTCTTCAACCCTTGCTTTTGCGGATGGCGGGGTTAAGATGCGTGACATGTTTGCCTCTATGCCCGATAGCATTGTGCCGATGATGACGAAGAACAATCGTTTGGATTGTATTGACTTCATCGAGAACAATATGGAAGCTAAGGTGCGCAATAAGCTCGATCAGTTTGTGGAACTGAAGAAACTGACGTCCGATTACTTGCTTCTTGAGACGAGTGAGGTGAGTTGGGTAGAGATGAAGTATGTTGCCAGTAGCGACTCTACAGGCATTATCTACCTGGTTCGTACCTGCAAGGGACCAGCTACCGACAGCCATCTGCTTTGTTTTGACCAGGACTGGAAGCCTGTGCAGAATACTGTAGCACGTCCTGACACAGAGTCCTTCTTTGCCTTGGATAAGGTTGACGAAAAGCAGAAGAATGCCTTGCAGGATGCTATCCTTATGTTAAAGGACTTGACTTTCCTTGAGGCTCATCTTTCTGATGCAGACACTACATTGACCTGGACCATTGGGCTTGAGGAATTGTCGAAGGATGAGAGAAAGGTTGCACAGCAATATGTACAGCCAGTGAAATGTTCGCTTCGTTAGTAGTATTTGATAATACATTATAAAAAAATCAGGAGGCATGTACATTGTACTTGCCTCCTGTTAGTTTGTAAGTTGTTCCCGGAATTACTTGTTGCGGGTGCGACCGTAGCGGCTCATGAACTTATCAACGCGACCAGCGGTGTCAACCAACTTGCTCTTACCAGTGTAGAAGGGGTGAGAGGTGCTTGAAATTTCAAGCTTGATTACGGGATAAGTCTCGCCCTCGAACTCAACGGTATCGTTGGTCTTTGCGGTTGAGCGGCTCAGGAACATGTCACCGTTGCTCATATCCTTGAACACTACGGGACGATAATTCTCGGGATGAAGTCCTTCTTTCATTTTATTTAAGTTTTGTGCCCCCGAATTTCCCTGTTTACGGAAGAAGATAAGGGGCGGGTTAATAATTATCGGCTGCAAAGTTACTACATTTTATTGAATCTAAGCACTTAATAGCTAAAAAAAATAAGCTTTCATACAGAAAAATGGCTAAAGTAGCCGAAATAGGTACTCCACAAGGCATTAACAAGCCTCTTGGTACACTCTTTCCATTCACCTCTTGCTCAATTCTGTGTAGTTCTTGGTCTTGTTGTCACTTGTCAGTTATGCGTACCTTGTTTTTCCTTCGTGTGATTGTTTCTTGTATCAACTCATTTAATACCCCATGCTGCAGGCACCATATTTGCTTCTACGACAGCCTCGATATCGTCGGGTAGGTTGCAGAAGAAGTCAATGCCGGTTTTCTCTTCCAGTTCATCAATGCTGATGGCATAGGGGAGGATATTGGTGACGGCGTTTTCCTTGTGTTCCATCCAGAAAGCTATAGCCTTGTAGCCACCTTGTGCGGTGTTGCTGTTCTTGCAAAGCAAGGCCATGAAGAAGTACTTGGGAACTATCAGACTCCGTCCTGATGCCCCTTTCCTGGTGGTGTATTGTGAGTCGGCAATTGTGCCACCCTTCACCACGTATAGGGTATCACGAAAACTGGATATGTCGTACATTTTGCGTAAGCGTTCCTCTAATGTGAACCAGATGCCTTGTGCGTTAAATCCGTTTAGCTGAGGGTGCATGTTGCTTAGGTAGAACGTCTGGCCATTGGCCTGCTTGGAATTGAGGCGGTCGGCCGAGCCCAACATGTGTCCGCGGTCATATCCGTTGCTTCTATGATCATCAAGCGTAGTCTGAAAATCGCGAGGGATGAGTGGGTCGGGTTGGAAAGGGTCTCCATTGCCGCCATATCCGTTGAATGTCTCGCCGTTTTTCCATGCATTGCGGTTCCATGTAGATTCCTTGCTGCTAAGTCCGGCATACCATTGATAGGCTGTCCATCGTGAGGCCAGCTTGTCGTAGTCATACTCCATGCAATAGTTGATCTTTTTGTCGGTTAGTGCATGAACTACGAACAGGTTATTGCTTCCACCTTTCAGTTTGGGAATCTCCAGGCGTTTGGCAATGTCGCTGTAGTTAACTCCTTTAGTCTCACAAACTCCCATTGCCACATGTCCGTTGGCATTCTTGTTGGCAGTTTGTCCGCCATCGTTGATAGTTGGTTCGTCATCACCACAAGCGCAAAGCAAGCAGCACAGGGCAAACAATAGGTATTTTGTTTTCTTCATTGTTTCGTTCTTTTGACTGCAAAGATATAAATAAAAGGGCAACTATGCAAATGTATTGTTCATGAAAATGGTGGAAAACGTAAAAACAAGAAAGCCTCCGGTGGGGAGGCTTTCCGAGGTGTGATATGATGTACGTTTTTATTTCTTTGTCAAAGTGGCATCGTCAACCAATGCGGCTTTTCCATCAGAATAATCCGATTTCTTGGGATTCATAACGACCAGACAAATGGTTGTCTTTGCATCGAGCTTGAATTCATAGCTTACAAGTGTCCACTCGTCATTATTCAGCGTTGCGTAATCTCCGTATGAGTAGCTACCCACCTTGCCGTCTGTTACGGGGACGTATCCAGGACGAACCTGTGATTTTCCGGCTTCTTTGGCTTTGGCATAGAACGAGAATGTGTAAGTGCCAGCCTCAAGGGTCAATTCTTGTGAAGCCAGACGCTTGTTGCTTGTTTCGTTACCTTCAACCTCAACAGCATAGTTTCCACCGTGTGCTGCTGAAGACTTGGTGAGCTTTGCACTACTTGCAGTAGAAGCACTCTTCCAACCTGTTGGTTCTGTGTCGCTAGCCCATGACTCAAAATCACCGTTCTGTAAAGACGATACAGCCGCAGTATTGTCACCCGTATTTCCTCCCTCAGTATTTCCACCAGTGTTACCACCCTCATTGCCAGAACCAGTACCCTTTTCGATGATTTCAACATCGGCATTCTTCATCTCGGGGGTTACCTTGCCATCTTTTACATATTTGAGCAGCTTGCCAGTGATCTTCACCTTAGAACCTACGACGAAAGCCTCAGTGCCTTCGGGCATGTTAGCATAGTATGCCTCGAATACCTTGCCGCCATCCTTGGTGTCGGCCATCCAGAATGACTGCTGGTTTCTGCTGACAGAACCAACCACTTCTGTGATGTAACCGGTAATGCTGTAGGTCTCATCAGATGTGGCACCGTCTGCCAAGGCATTGGTCAGATCAGCGGCTTGAGCACAGGTGGCTTCTACTACGTCAGAAGGAGATGTTTCAGTATTTCCGCCTTCATCTACTTTTCCGTTGATAGAGTAAACGTAAGCCTTGCCTGATACAGTTTCGGGAGTATTACCTTTGTAGTTTACGACATTACCGCATACAACTACTTCGTCGCCTTCCTTTAGTTGGTCTGCTGAAGTAAACTTCTTGTTGCCTGGACCCATAACGCGGAAGCAGTAGAAGGTCTTACTTCCGTCTTTGTCCTTAATGTAGAAGGTAGCATTGCCATACGAATTGCCAGGCTCCTCACCACTCTTGAATGATTCTACGATACCTTTGAAGTAAACCTGCTCTGTAGAGTTGGCATCAGCTTCCAATGCAGAGGTGTATTTGATGATACCCGCAACGTTGAAGGGGTCGGCTTGTGTGCCAGTGCCACTTGCCTCAACATTGTCATCTTGATTATTGTCTCCGTTATCACCTTCACCATTGATAGAGCAAACATAGGCTGAACCCTTTCCCTCTGTCTCTGGTGTGTTACCTCTGTAGTTGACAACTTTACCATAAACGATAACCTCGTCGCCTTCCTTGATTTGGTCAACAGAGGTGAACTTCTTATTGCCGGGACCATAAACCTGGAATGCAGTAAAGGTAGTGGTAGAGTTACCTTCGTCCACCATAGTGAAGGTCATGTTGCCATACTGACTGATGGTGGATTCTGTGGTGCTGTTGCTCTTTACCTTACCTTTTACATATACAGCCTCGTTGGAAGTGACATCCGAACCGAGTGTCTGGATAAATTCCACTACGCCTGCCACATTGTAAGGGTTCTGTAAAGTACCGTCACCGACAGGGGTAATAGTCTCGTCAGTGTTATCGGTCGTTCCTCCGTTAGGATTGGGGTAGGGGGCAGGAACGTCCTCACAACTTGCCAAAGCAAACATGCCTACGAGGGCAAGCATCAAAAGTTTGAATGTTTTTTTCATGATTATCTTTTTTATATTTATACGTCTTGTTATTTACTTGACAACTTCAATGTCGTTGATGTCGCGGATAATGAGCTCCCAATAGTTGTTGTAACGCTTCCAGATACCGGTGAGAGTCATCTTGCCAGTGGGGATGGGGTCGTTGGCAAACTTGCAATAGGTGCTGGTGTACACCTCATAGGTTTGGGGCAATTCCTTGAAGTAGAGTGTTACGCTGGTCTGACTGCCTGCATCCGACTCGCTTGCCCATGTCTTCTTTCCGTCGGCCTCCTTAATGGTGACGTTTTTGATGGTCATCAGCTTTCCACAGTCTTCTTCGATGTTGAGCTGTTTAAACTCTTCGGGAGTATATGTGGGGATATTGACTTCGTGCTTGCTGGGAAGGATCTTGAAGTTCTTCTGCCACATGCTGCTGCTCATACGGCTCACGTATGTGTTGCCACTCTTGTTGGTATAGGGCTGACCAATCTGGGGCTGAGAACCGTAACCACCAATGTACAGGCCTTTCGTCTCAATGAGCAGTTCTTGGCCAACGGGCAGATATCCGTAGATGCTGTTCTCGGAGATGGCAACAATCATGGCGTCGCCATTCTCATCCTGTACGGCAATGGCATTATAGAGGTTTCCGCTGATGTCGTTGCCTGTGACGTAAACCTTCAACTGAGCCTCCTTGTCCATAAGTGTGCAAGTGTAGTTGGCAGCATAGTTGGGGTACATCTGCTTGAGTTGTGCAATGGTAATGACGTTGGTCTCCTTGATGTTGTTGTTGCCATAAGGACTCTGTTCGAAGACAGGGGCGTCCCAGTCCTTGTCCATACATGATGTGGCGAGGACGGCTGAGGTGGCAAGGGTCAGTATTGTAAATAAATTCTTGATTTTCATTGTGTGATCTTTATTATCAATTATCAATTTTCTATTGTTGCATATCAATTATTCGTTAGAATCGATAGTTGATGTTCAGCATACCGTTGATGCCCTGTGCATAGAACTTCTTGGGATTGCGTGAGAAGCTGTATGTACGCTGGCTGGTAGTACCGGTAGTGCTGTTGGTGCTGTAGTCGCTGCGGCTCTGCTCATAGCCACCGGTGCAGATGCTCTGGTTGTTGAGGATGTTGGTGAGCATGAGGTTCACGCTGAGGGGATGGTGCGCAACCTTGAACTGGTGACCCAGTGAGAAGTCGAGCATGAAGCCACCCTTGCCCTTGCTCTGCTCGGGAACGAGGTATGAGCCATCGTTGTTGATGTTACCGGCTGTTGCCAGGGTCTTGCCATAACGCATACAAGGAGAATACGAGAGGTAGATACGGTCGTAGTAGTTGCCGTTGAGGTCAATATACCAACCTCTTACGCGGTAGCTCAGACCAATAGATGCTGCTGCCAGAGGAGTGCCACTTTCGCGCATACCCTTGTTGTAGCAGACGTCGATATTGTTGGTTCCCTTGGTAGAGAGCATATAGTTTACATCGGTGTTTTTAGCATACTTGGCCTCAGCCAAAGTACCAATAACATTGATGTCGAAATTGCCAGTGACCTTGAACTTCAGGCCCAACTCTGCGCCAAAGTAGTCCTTTTCAACGCCTGTCATGCTGACATAGGTGAAGCTGTTCACGTCGTCAAAGTAGAAGTTCTGCCACTCCGTACCATCATAGGTGTGTGTGTAGTAACCTGTAAGGTTGAGTCGAACCCTGCTTGCATTGAGAGCATAGCCCAGTTCGGCACTGAATACCTTCTCGTTCTTGAGGTTTGTCACGAAGTTGTTGTTCATCTCAGGACTTACAAATGCCACGCTGGCATGGGGGGCGCGAGTCTCGTAGCCTACACCCATGGTGATGGCGTTACCCTTTCCGAGGTTGAGTGTGGTACCCATTTTTGCACCTCCATCGAGGAAACGTCCTGTCTGGCTCTTACCATAAGAGGCAGCCTTGTCCCATCCCTTGGCAGGATCGTAGAAACCGTTCAGCATGTGACCATTGCGCCACATCTGACTACCACCAACCTTGACTGACAGGTAGTTGTGGCTGATACCCTTATCCAACACGTAGGCAGCCCAAAGCTTTGCACTCTGGCTTACGATGTCATAGTTGTATCGCATCTTGTCACCCTCTTTTACAACTCCATTGGGGTTGTTCAGGTCATATTGTATCTCGCTGGAAGAACTGGCGTAGTCTCCTTCTGCATAGGTGTTTACGTTGTGGAACATGGTTCCGCCCAGCATGTCCTCCATGGTAGAGTAGTGCATACCCTTGTTGCTGGCCAACTGCAAGCCGATGCGGAGGTTCTTGTTCTTGTTGATGTTCCAGTCGAATGTAGAACCCAGGTTCGTAGCCAAGTGGTCATTGTGCTTGGCTTCAATCCAATATACAGCATCCTTGCCCATGGTGCTGAGCTGCTGGTTGGTGTAGTAAAGCTTGTCAAAATCGATCTGGCGGTTACGGTCACTTGCCATCCAGTAGTCACGACTTTCTACAAACGATTCATAGTTTTCCTGGGTGTTGTTGCCATCGGTTGTACCCCATACATCATAGTTGTTTGAGGGGAAGTTCTTCCAATAGTCGGGAGCAGGATTCTGACCGTTGTAGTTGAGTCGTGTAGCGCTATACATGGCATATTTGGCAAATGCGCTGGTAGTCAGCTTCATGTTGTCGTTGATCTTAAAGTCCCACGTCAGCAATGCGCTGGGCTCAAAGTTGTTTACCACACGGCTGGCGCGCTTCTCGCCATTCTGGTAACCCCAGTAAGGGTTGTATTGTCTGTCGTTGGCAAGCCAGTATGCCTCGTCGGTTGATGCACCTTGCTGGGCACGTTCGGTGGGATTTCCCCATACTGCCAGGTTCAAGGAATGTTGTTCGTTGATGACCTTCTGTACAGCCATGAAATAAGCCAGACTATTATAGAAGGTGCCTTTGACGGCTGCTGTGTTCATATTGGCCCAGCGGTAGCCTACTGTGCCAAAGAATGACCATCCGCTTTGCGTCATTCCTGTACCAAAGGTGTACATAAAGCGAGCTGTGTAGTTTCGGTTTACGCCCGAGAGGGTTATCTTGTTGCCTGCAGCAAAGTTGCTGGCTCGGAAGTCGTAGTTGTTGCTGCCACCGATGCTGGCCATGCTGAAATTGTTGGCCTCGAAGGGACTGGATGCATCCTGGTTGCGGGTTGCGTCGTTCATACCGCCCACAGTAGAGTAGTTGAACTGCCCGTTCTCCATGTTGTTCACCTGCACGCCATTCATGTAGATGTCGTTGTACTGTGATGCATAGGCGCGGAACTTGAAGCGGACAGGACTCCAAAGATATCCCACATTGCTGGTGTAGAGGTTGGTGTTGGAGTTAACCATAATGACATTTTGTGTCATGTCATCGTCCTCACCTAACTGTGACTCTGTGAAAGTGAAGGCAGCATTATCCTGCTTCATGTCTTTCTCGGTCTCTGTGTTGGTGGTTTGTGCGTAACTGCATGTTGCGGTCAGCGCAAGCAATGCAGTAAGCTGAAATTTCCTTTTCATAAAGAGATTTTCGATTGATTTTTATACATTATTAATGCAAAGTAAACAAAAAAAGTGCAGATAAGCGCACAAATGATAAAAAAATGCGATAAAACCTTTATAATGTCATCAAAAGGCTTTATCTTTGTGTCGAATTTAGGAAGTTAAAGCGTAAAACAATGAGAAAAACTTATTTGTTTCTTTTTGCTTTCGTAACGCTAGGCGTTGCATTGTTTGCACAGAACCGTCAGTTGGTGTGTCATGCTATTGCATTCTATAATCAAGAGAATTTGTTTGACACCATACACGATGCGGGAAAGAATGACTATGATTTTCTCCCCGAGGGCTCTTACCATTGGAACAAGATGAAGTACGAGCACAAGTTGGCCAACATGTCTAAGGCTCTCTGTGACTTGGGTACGGATAAACTTCCTTATGGTGCCAGCATCATCGGCTTGTCGGAGGTGGAGAACAGTCGTGTGCTGGATGACCTCGTGGCACAGCCTTGCATGAAGGAGCGTGGCTACAAGTACATTCACATTGAGGGACCCGACAAGCGTGGTGTTGATTGTGCCTTGCTCTACAATCCAAAGGCTTTTTCCGTGACTAAGTATTTTCTTCAGCCTTATGTTTATGAGAATGGTGACACCACGCACACCACTCGCGGCTTTCTTACCGTGCAGGGTAAGCTGGCAAACGATGACTTGACTGTCATTGTGTGTCACTGGCCGAGTCGTGGTGCAGAGGATAAGTTCCGTAACTGGGGTGGAAAGCAAGTGCGAAGTCTTGCCGATAGCATCAGCGCAGCCAATCCTCGTATGCACATCGTGGTGATGGGCGATATGAACGATGACCCCGACAATTCGTCCATGTCTCAGTACCTTGGTGCTAAGCGCAAGGAAAAAGATGTGAAGGAGGGTGATTTCTTTAATCCCTGGTGGGAGATACTTCGTGGCAAGGGACAGGGAACCTTGGCCTATCAGGGTGGATGGAACCTCTTCGACCAGATTGTGTTCAGTAAGAATATGATTGACGGTCGTCAGAATAAGGATTATAAGCAACTTACCTTGCATAGCTATCAGATATTCCGTCGTGACTATCTTATGCAGCAGTCGGGTAAGTACAAGGGAGCTCCCAAGCGTACCACTGCAAGTGGTGTCTGGCTTGATGGATACAGCGACCATCTTCCCACTGTGACTTATGTGGTGAAGGAACAATAGACGTTTCCTCGTCTCTATACTCCTCTTTGTGAGGAGGACAGAAATATGAAACAATGAAACAACAAGAATATAAACTTTATAATTTTTTTTTAATTTTTAATTAATCATGACTAGTTACAAAGAATTGGGTTTGGTGAACACCCGTGAAATGTTCGCTAAGGCAGTTGCTGGCGGCTATGCTATTCCCGCTTTCAACTTCAACACTATGGAGCAGATGCAGGCTATCGTTATGGCTGCTGTTGAGACCAAGTCTCCCGTCATCATGCAGGTTTCTAAGGGTGCTCGTAACTATGCTAACGGTACCATCCTCCGCAACTTGGCTAAGGGTGCTGTTGAGTATGCTAAGGAGCTCGGTTGCGAGAATCCTCAGATTGTTCTTCACCTCGACCACGGAGATAGCTTCGAGCTTTGCAAGGATTGCATCGACAATGGCTTCTCTTCAGTAATGATCGACGGTTCTCACCTCCCCTACGAGGAGAACATCGCTTTGACCAAGAAGGTTGTTGAGTATGCACACGCACACGATGTAACCGTTGAGGCTGAGCTCGGCGTATTGGCAGGTGTTGAGGATGAGGTTCAGGCTGCTGAGTCTCACTACACCAAGCCCGAGGAGGTAATCGACTTCACCAGCAAGACCGGTTGCGATTCACTGGCTATCTCTATCGGTACCTCTCACGGTGCCCACAAGTTCACTCCCGAGCAGTGCACCCTCGTAAACGGTGTTCTCGTTCCTCCCCCATTGGCATTCGACATCTTGGCTGAGATCGAGAAGAAGCTTCCTGGTTTCCCCATCGTTCTTCACGGTTCTTCTTCAGTTCCTCAGGACGAGGTTGCTACCATCAACGAGTTCGGTGGCCAGTTGGCTGCTGCTATCGGTATTCCCGAGGAGCAGTTGCGTAAGGCTTCTCAGAGTGCTGTTTGCAAGATCAACATCGACTCTGACTCTCGTTTGGCTATGACTGCTGCTATCCGCAAGCACTTGGCTGAGAACCCCAGCCACTTCGATCCCCGTCAGTACTTGAAGCCTGCTCGCGACAACATGAAGAAGATGTACGAGCACAAGATCATCAACGTTCTTGGTTCTGACAACAAGTTGTAATCCATTGCAACAAAGCATAATGAATGGCGCCTCCGTTTGGGGGCGCCTATTTTTGGTTGTATGTAAATCGACCCAGTAAGAATGGTTTCCTTTTGGGTAAAACAATAAGAGGGTGTGTCACTTCACTTCTGACACACCCTCCTTTTTAGTATAGCTTTTTGATACGATGCTTCGACTTTTCAACTTTTCGACTTTTCGATACTTCGGCATTTCCGATTTATCAACTTTTCGGCATTTTGACACTTCGATTTCTCGAATAATCGAAGCGTCGAGAAATCGAAATGTCGAAAAGTCGTGAAGAAAAGAAAGTTCCCTCCCTGGATGGAAGAGTGGGGCAGAGTCCCCTTTTTCTTTTACCTTCGCATTACTTTCACTCGATGTTCGCTCACAGTTCTTCACGGATTTGTGAACGCACCCTGAGTGCACCCTGAGTGAAGCGTGAAGGAAGTCCGGACTTTTACACTTTAATGTGTGTTGATACTTCTGTACTTCGTTATGCTTCTTTATTTCGTGTTCTTGAGTTTCTTTACTGCTCTACTTTCTCAATGCCACCATTCTCGGGGAAGAAACTTACTTTGGTGGTCGCATTCTTGTTGAAAAGCAAGTCACTCAGAATTTCTACAGTACCAAATTGCCCCATGGGGTACTCAACTTGGGCATAAGTGTTGTACGCATCATGAATCTTGATTTGTTCACGCGCGGGAACATTATAATATATTCCCTTGTCCATTTGCTTTTTCTTCTTGTCAGTCGCATCGTCCTGTACACGTGCTGGCAGGGGAGCAGATGGGGTCACGCTGAGATAGATGGGGTCGCCCGAAAGGTCGTCGCTATCCACGATACCCACTTTTTGGGAGAAGCGCATGATGATGGTCTCACCCTCGGCTTCTGGTACTACGTTGAATGTGGTATAGTGTGTGCTGACGCTTGTCGTACCCTTGAAAAGTTGTTCGAGGGCAGATGACTGCTTGTCAAGCTGGTTGAGCATGATTTGCAGTTGGGCACCATCCTTGGGCAGGTTGTCGGCTTCGCCTCTCACCAGTGCATTGCGAGACTCACGAATGTCGTAAATCTCCTGTGCGGTAAGTTCTGCCATCTTGGCCGTGCTACCCGCAGCAAGCACCTCGGGCGACATGAAGTCGCGTGGGTTGATGTGGCCGGGCGCAGGTATGTCGGCGGGTATTGCCGACAGAGTGGGCTGCTGTGCTTCCTTGTTGATGCTCAGTAAGATGCCATCGTGAGTTAAAGTCACAAAGGGTGCAACGGTCTTGCTCTTCAGCTTGATATTGTAGGCTTTCTTGTTGTCTATGATGCCATAAGGCTCCAGTTTGATGCTCTTGATGGCGTAAGATGTCGTACTTTCGGTGGGAACGTTGTTAAGACGCAGGTAACGGAATGCGTATTTGTTGAGTTCTCCAGGTGTAACGATGGTCTTTTCTGTCTCAACCACGATGCGGAATGCTGTGCGAGGCATAAAGTAGTTTACACCATCAAGTGTGGAACCAGGGACAAATGGTGCAACCTCTGTCTGTGCTAACGCACTATTAGCTCCTAAGGCTAACAGGGTAGTGAGGAGTATGTGTTTCATTCTATCTTAAATACTTTTCCAGGATTTACTCATGTAACTGATGATGTCGCTGGACAGCATGAATTCTTGTCCGAGTTCTTCTGCGGCATAGTCGCCTGCGGTGGCATGAAGCCATACGCCCAGAACGGCACTCTCACCAGGTGAGTATCCCTGAGCCAGCAGACCCGTCAGGATGCCGGTAAGTACGTCTCCGCTTCCCGGGGTAGCCATGCCGGCATTGCCACGGGGGCAGAACAGTACTTTGCCCTGCGGAGTGCAAATGGCGGTATAGTGACCTTTCAGGATGACGTAAACACGATACTGGTTTGCCAGTTCGATGGCGTGTGACAGTCGCTCGTATGAATTACTGCAATGACCCATGATGCCGTCCAGTTCCTTGGCATGTGGTGTCAGAATACTACCAGTGGGAATATGGCTGAGCCAGTCACGATGGTTGCCCAGGATGTTCAGTGCATCTGCGTCGATAACCATGGGGTTGTCTGAGATTGCCAGATATTGCTGGAAGGAAATGGCGGTAGCGCTGTCTTGTCCCAGACCCGAACCAATACCAATTACCTTGAAATTGCTGATGTCAAAGTTTTCTGTGATGCAACGGTTGCTCTTGTCGAGAAGCAGCACAGCCTCTGGTACTGTGGTTTGCATGATGGTGTTGTTCGACGAGGTTGTGTGCACGGTTAACTTTCCGAGACCGCTGCGCAAGCAGGCCTTTGAGGCAAGTATGGCAGCACCTGCCATGCCGTAGCTGCCAGCCACGATAAGGGCGTGTCCCAAAGTACCCTTATGGGCAAACTTGGAACGATGGCGTCGCAATTCCTTGACGTCTCCCTCCTCTACGATGTAGTATGGAGTCTCGGCATCCTCGATGTAGTCCTCCGACAAGCCGATGTCAAGCAGCTTCCATTCTCCCACACACTTCTCGTTGTCTGCCATGACGAAAGCCAGTTTGGGCAACTGTATGCTGAGCGTGAGTTCTGCGTGAATCACCACCGAACGATCGGTGAAGGCATTGTTCTCGCACATCAGACCGCTGGGTATGTCGATGCTCACCACATGGGCATGGAGGCTGTTGATCTTCTTGGCCACCACGGCAAAGCCTCCCGTGAGAGGATTTGACAATCCTGTGCCAAAGAGGGCGTCTATGACAATGTCGTCACGGGTAATCTTGGGGAAGTCAAACCCTTCGGAGATCTCGTTGAAAGCGAGACGTCCGCCGTCGCGGTTTTCGTCAAGGATGTTCTGCAAGCGGTCGCGGTTGGTTTCGCACTCCTCTGACAGTTTGCCCTTGATGTTAAACAGATGTACGTTTACATTGTAGCCTTCCTCTACCAGTTTTCTTGCTACTGCCAGACCGTCGCCACCATTGTTACCTGCTCCGGCAAACACGAACACGTTGCGCTCTTTGTCCCAACGCGACATGATTTCGAGGGTTATTGCTTGTGCAGCACGCTCCATCAGCTCGATTGATTCAATCGGCTCGTTCTCTATTGTATAGCGGTCAAGTTCCGCATGTTGTGTACCTGTAAGAATTTTCATATTGCAAAATTACCAAATTTAATTCATAAATCATAATCTATTGTTCATATTTTCAAGAATATTTGCATTTTTTGAGCATTTACATATCATTTTTAAAAGATTATTAGTAACTTTGTCACAAAATAGTGAAGTATGTTTTTTACTGTGCAGTACGCAAATCCGCAAATGGCTTGTCATGCGAATCGTCTGCATGGTATGATGGAAGAACAAAATGAAGGTTAAAGACAAAGAATTTCGTGTGTCCATTCCTGAGAGCGAAATCCTTAAGCAGGTGGCTCGTGTGGCTAAGGAAATAAACCTCGACTATGAAGGCGAGACTCCCGTCTTTCTGGCTGTGTTGAACGGTTCGTTCATGTTTGCTGCCGACTTGTTGCGTGAAATCACGCTACCTTGTGAAGTCTCGTTTGTGAAGATGACTTCATACGAGGGCGTGAATTCCACGGGCACCATTCGTGAGATGATAGGGCTGAATACCGATATCACGGGCCGTCCGGTCATCATTGTTGAGGATATTGTGGACACGGGTCTGACAATGGCGCACATGCTCGAAACCTTGAAGGCTCACAATCCCAAGAGCGTCGATATTTGCACATTGCTTCTTAAGCCCGACAAGCTGAAGGTGAATCTGGACGTTCGTTATTGCTGCCTTGAGATTCCCAACGACTTCATCTTGGGCTATGGTCTCGACTACGACCAGTTGGGACGCAACACCAGGGACATCTACACAGTGGTGGAATAGAATGAAAAATTGAATTCAATAAAGTATAATTTAAGGCGTCACACCCTCTGGCGTTAACCATTTCCTCCTGAATGGGGGGCTAAAGGAGAGGGCAGTATTATGAAAAATGTTATTATCTTTGGTGCTCCCGGTAGTGGCAAAGGCACCTACAGCGCAGAAATCGTGAATCGCTATGGCATGGGTCACATCAGTACAGGTGACGTGTTGCGTGCTCAAATCAAGGCTGGTACCGAGTTGGGTAAGACTGCCAAGAACTACATCGACAACGGTCAGTTGCTTCCCGATTCTTTGATGATCGACATCCTCGCTGACACTTATGACAGCATGCCTGCTGGCAAGGGTGTTATCTTCGATGGTTTCCCCCGCACCATTCCTCAGGCTGAGGCTTTGAAGGAGATGTTGGCAAAGCGCAACCACGACATGGGTGTGATGGTAGAGCTCGTAGTTGACGAGGAGGTTCTTCTGGCTCGTCTGTTGAACCGTGCCATTGAGCAGGGTCGTGCCGATGACAACGAGGAGACCATCAAGAAGCGTTTCGCAGTTTATCGTGAGCAGACCGCTCCTTTGGCTGACTGGTTCGAGAAAGAGGGCATGCGTCACACCTTCGTATGGAAGGAAGGCGAAATGACCAAGGAGGACATGCTTAACAGCATCTATGCTTTGCTCGATACCCTGAAGTAAGAAATAAGCTATAGACGTAAGGTTACAGGGTGATGGGCGGTAATGCCTGCGTCCTGTAACCTTTTCATTTTTTTCGGATGTATTGTCCACCCGGTAACAGTCGTACCTTATGCTGAGTCTGGCGTTACCATGACAGTAAATTTGTATCATCTCAATAATCCATAACCATTCAGAAAATGGCAGAATCGAATTTCGTAGATTATGTAAAGATAGTGTGCCGTTCCGGAAAGGGCGGCCGTGGTAGCGCTCACATGCATCGTGCCAAGTATGCACCCAATGGTGGTCCTGATGGAGGCGATGGCGGTCGTGGTGGTCATGTCTATCTGCGTGGCAACCGCAACTACTGGACGCTCCTGCATTTGCGTTATGACCGTCATATCTTTGCTGGGCATGGAGGCAATGGTGGCAAGAGCGGAAGCACAGGTGCCAAGGGTGAGGACAAATACATCGATGTGCCTTGTGGAACTGTGGTGTATAATGCCGATACGGGTGAGTACATCTGCGACGTAAAGCACGATGGTGAGGTGGTAATGCTTCTCAAGGGTGGCCGCGGTGGACAAGGTAACATACATTTTGCCACCGCCACCAATCAGGCTCCCCGCTATGCACAGCCTGGCGAGCCTATGATAGAGATGACTGTCATCATGGAGCTGAAGCTTTTGGCTGACGTGGGTTTGGTGGGTTTCCCCAATGCAGGTAAGTCCACCTTGTTGAGCTCGTTGTCGTCGGCCAAACCCAAGATTGCCAACTACCCCTTTACCACCATGGAACCCTCTCTGGGTATTGTGAGCTATCGTGATAACCAGTCGTTTGTGATGGCAGATATTCCCGGTATCATCGAGGGAGCCAGCGAGGGACGTGGCCTGGGTCTTCGTTTCCTGCGCCATATTGAGCGCAACTCGCTTCTTCTCTTCATGGTGCCTGGCGATACCGATGACATCAGGAAGGAGTATGAGATTCTTTTGAATGAGGTGAGCAGTTTCAATCCCGAACTGATGGATAAGCAACGTGTGCTGGCTATCACCAAGAGCGACCTCCTGGATGACGAACTGGTGGAGATGCTCTCTGCTGATCTGCCAGACGACCTGCCTGTGGTGTTCATCTCGGCTGTGGCCAACAAGGGTCTGACTGAACTGAAGGACATTCTATGGGCTGCGCTTAATAGCGAGAGCAACAAGTTGCAGACTATCCTTGACGACGAGCGCATCGTGCACAAGAACAAGGACCTCTCTTATCTTCAAGTGGAAATGGAGGATGAGGGTGAGGATATCGAGATTCTTGACGATGTTGAGATTGAGGAACTCGATGACTACGAGATTGAAGAGGACTGGGAGTGAGGGCAGTTCATGGTTCATAGTTCATAGTTCATTAGCGTGTTAACGTACACTATTTCGGCAGATGTAGTAGCCTTTACGGCTGGCAAGGGTGCTCATGGCACAGCCTTTGGAGTAGATGCCCGTGAGACAGGTGTGGCAGAGGGTGACTTTTGCCTTCCCTCACATCGTTTGTTTATTCCCCGCCAGACACATAGTATTAATGTGGTGTGGACTGATGTTCCGGGTGAACTGCCCGATGCTGATGCTGCCATTACAAGTGTTCCTGGACTTTGTGTGGCTGTCAAGACGGCGGATTGCATCCCTGTGCTGCTCTATGATGAGCGCCAGAGGCTTGTGGCTGCCGTTCATGCCGGTTGGCGTGGGACGGTAGGACGTATCGTGGAGCACACCATTCATGAGATGCAGAGTCGTGGTGAAGACCTGCATGCCATCATTGGTCCAGGCATCTCGCTTGATAGCTTTGAGGTGGGCGATGAGGTCTATGATGCCTTTGCCGAGGTGGGTTTTCCTATGGAGCGTATAGCCCGGCGCTTCGCAATTCACAATTCACAATCACCATCTTCTGCCTCTCAATTCTCAATTCTCAACTCTCAATTCTCAATAAATGCCACCAAGTGGCATTTAGATCTTTGGGACGCCAACCGTTGGCTCCTTGAGCAGGCTGGTGTGACACGCATCCATGTCGATGGTACCGATACAATGACCTCGTCTGCCTTCTATTCTGCCCGACGTGAATCCATCAAGACGGGGCGCAACATCAATGGCATCATGTTGCGTTGAGAGGGGTGATTGGTGCCTTGTTTTTGTTACACAAGGTTGTGTTGCACAAAGTTGTGTTACACAAAGTTGTGTGATTCGAAAATACCCCCTGATGAAGGTGTGGCTCAAGGAACGTTTCTGCTGGGCGTAGTAGCGCATTGGGTAAGCACAGACCCTTATAAAACGATAGTTCATCCTTTTCTATGTAAAAATGAGTAGAAAAAGATGAACTATCAGTTTGTATGAGTTAAGGCCTGCGACAGGAAAAACGTTATCCGTTCTTGTGACGATTGGCACGCTTCATGCGTATCTCTGCTTTCTTCTTGGCAGAGCCACTTCCGTGTGCACCTGTGATGTATTGTTTCTTCTTGGCCTTGGTCTTCACCTTGTTTGAGTCATCCCTTCTAGGGCCTTTGGATCCTCCCTTGAAGGTGATGCCACCCATGATGACGGCATCAATGTCGTCACCACCGAAGGCTCCTCCCCTTTTTCCTTCCCTTGTGGGCAGGGGAGTGGTTTCATTTGTATTCTTGTTTTCTTCCATCTAATCGTTGTGTTCAGATTGAATACCCGTTCTCTGTCAGCTCCCTCCCTTTGGGGGAGGGATGGGGTCTTTCTTGCCGAAGTTATTTTTTAGCGATTACTTAATGATGGAACAGGCGCACGCCGGTGAAGGTCATGGCGATGCCGTACTTGTCGCAGGTGTCGATGACATGGTCGTCACGAACCGAACCGCCAGCCTGTGCCACATACTGCACACCACTCTTGTGAGCACGCTCAATGTTGTCGCCGAAGGGGAAGAAAGCATCGCTTCCCAGACTGACCTCGGTGTTCTTGGCTATCCACTCAGCCTTTTCCTGCTCAGTCAGAACCTCGGGCTTTTCGGTGAAGAACTTCTGCCATTCTCCGTCTCTCAGCACATCGTCGTGCTCGGGACCGATGTAGATGTCGATGGTGTTGTCACGGTCAGCGCGACGGATGCCGGGCACAAAAGGCAATGCCATTACCTTGGGATGCTGACGCAGCCACCAGATGTCGGCCTTCTGACCAGCCAGACGGGTGCAATGGATGCGGCTCTGCTGACCTGCACCAATACCGATGGCCTGACCATCCTTCACGTAGCAAACAGAGTTTGACTGGGTGTACTTGAGGGTGATGAGGCTGATGATGAGGTCGCGCTTGGCAGCCTCCGAGAAAGTCTTGTTCTGGGTGGGTATGTTGGCAAAGAGACTGTCGTCTGCCAGGTTGATCTCGTTGCGGCCTTGCTCGAAGGTCACGCCAAAGCATTGCTTGCGCTCCACGGGTGCGGGCTTGTAGCTGGGGTCAATCTTGATGACGTTGTAGGTGCCCTTACGCTTTGCCTTCAGTACCTCGAGTGCCTCAGGACTGTAGCTGGGAGCAATCACGCCATCGCTCACCTCACGGTTGATAAGACGTGCGGTTGCCTCGTCGCACTCGTCGGAGAGGGCGACGAAATCGCCGTAGGAGGACATTCTGTCGGCGCCGCGCGCGCGGATGTAGGCGCTCGCGATGGGGGTCAGCTCTTCACCCGGCTCCACAAAATACATGGCGCGGTCCGTTTGGGAGAGGCGCTTGCCCACGGCCGCGCCGGCCGGAGAAACGTGCTTAAGGGAGGCCGCTGCCGGAAGGCCTGTCGCTTCCTTTAATTCCTTAACGAGCTGCCAGGAATTCAAGGCGTCGAGAAAATTGATGAAGCCGGGACGTCCGTTCAGAACGCAGACCGGAAGGCGGGAGCCGTCAGGCATAAATATCCGTGCCGGCTTCTGATTCGGGTTGCAGCCGTATTTGAGTTCAAGTTCGTTCATGAGAGATTCCTTTCCTGCAGATTGTTCCGTTTACCGCGGCATTTTCCGGCCATAAGGCATCTGCCGTCCC
>JAZLKL010000128.1:0-2562 GCA_045597585.1 Bacteroidaceae bacterium
GCATATAGCAAACGTATTACTTTTGACCGCTGTCAAAAGTCCTTTCGCTCAGCGTGCCTTTAGGCCGATGCTTTGCTCGCAAAGAACTTCCTAAGCGACGGCGGAGCGATCGCTCGGCATTCCGTTAGGGTGACGCTTCGCACAAAGTGCAGAAGAACTTCCTTTAACTCCCTTTAACTTCCTAAGTTTCAGCAGCCCAAAGGGGTGGAAAACTTCAATTACTTATATTAAAATTTAATGACAATGCAAAAAAAAGACCCAATGGAATGGGAAGTGCTCGAAAGCGAGTATCTTTACCAAAGACCATGGCTTACGGCAAGACGTGAGCACGTCAAGTTACCCACAGGTGCAGAGATACAGGATTTCTATGTACTGGAATATCCAGAGTTCTGTAATGTCATTGCCATTACTAAGGATGGCAAGTTCCTGATGGAACGCCAGTATCGACACGCACAGCATCTTACAGGCATTGAGATTCCGGCAGGTTGCGTAGAAGAAGGTGAAGACCCGATGGAAGCTGCAAAACGTGAACTCTATGAAGAGACAGGCTTTGGTGGCGGCCAGTGGAGTAAGCTCATGACCATAAGTCCTAACGCTGGAGCTTGTACAAACTATTGCCACTCGTACCTTGCTGTGGGTGTGGAGCAACTGTCAAGTCAGCATCTTGAAGAATCGGAAGACATCAAGATTGTTCTGATGGAACAGGAAGAGGTGATACGAATGCTGAAGAATGATGAGTTCCACCAAGCCATGATGGCAGCACCACTTTGGAAATATTTTGCCATGAACAAACTGATATAGAACCATTACGAGATAAAAGCGACTAAAAGTAAGATAGTTATGCAAAAGAAAACAATCTACATCCTGATTGTTGCAGCATTGAGCATCTCATTGCTTGCAGCATTCGTCACAAAGCAGTTCGGCATTGATCTGGGTGCCATGGAATGGATGGCACACTGGGTGTCGTCACCTGTAGCCCTGCTGTTGGGCATCGTGTTTGCCCTTACGTGCGGTGCCACTTACGAGAAGTTCACCAAACTGATGTCCAAGAAGATGCTGCAGTATTCGGTCATCGGATTGGGTTTCGGCATGAACGTCAATCAGGCACTTGCGTCGGGCAAGGAGGGTATGCTCTTCACCATCGTCAGCGTGTTTGGCACGCTTGCCATCGGTTGGCTGATAGGACGGAAACTGCTGAAGGTGGACAAAGAGACGAGTTACCTCATCTCCTCGGGTACCGCCATCTGTGGTGGTTCAGCCATTGCTGCCGTAGGTCCTACGATCAAGGCAAAGTCCGAGTCGATGTCTGTGGCACTGGGCGTGGTGTTCGTGCTGAATGCCGTGGCCCTCTTTCTCTTCCCATACATCGGTGATGCTATCGGCATGACGATGAAGGAGTTTGGCATGTGGGCAGCCATTGCCATTCATGACACGAGTTCGGTGGTGGGAGCTGGTTCGGCCTACGATGCCCTTCACCCAGAACTGATGGCAAGCGAAGGCGTCTCGGCACTCGAGATTGCCACTACCATCAAGCTCACCCGTGCCCTGTGGATAGTAGCGATTGTATTAGCAACCCCATTCCTCTTCCGTACAGACGACTCTACATCCGGAAACAAGTCCGAGGCTTCACGAGGGCGTGGTGGTGTTGTCCCTCCCTTCATCATCTGGTTCGTGGTAGCCATTCTCGTGAACACCTACCTGCTGTCAAACGCATCGCTTATTGGCGATGAAGCAGCAAGTATTGGTTCGGGAATTAGTGGTGCTGTCAACCAATTTGCCAAGCATCTCATCACCCTGTCACTCTTCTTTATTGGCGCAGGCCTCACGCGCAAGACCCTCAAAGCCGTGGGCATACGTCCCCTCATCCAGGGCATTCTGCTATGGATAACCATCAGCTGTGCGTCACTGGCTTACATACTCTGGATATGACATTTATACTGACAGTAGCATTTGCCGTTTGTGCAACAATGAACTGTTCATTTAGGACTTGGAGATAACCACCCTAATAGCTGAATCTGCACCAAAACAATGCAAAAATCCGTAAAATCTGCATTTTTTTGGTGCAGTTTTCGTAAATTTCTGCATTTATTTGATGCAATTTGAAGCAATTTATGTATTTTGCATCAGGCAAGGTGGAGAAGTTGTATCTCGACAACACCAACCTCATCTACACACTCACTCTACGCGAGGCAGAGATTGGCAATGTCCGCGAGACCTTCTTCATGAACCAAATGCGCGTGCGCCACGACATTGTCAGTTCGTCCATCTCCGATTTCCAGATAGACGACTTGACCTTTGAGATTGGTGGTCGCAAGAAAGGACAGAAACAAATAGAGTCAGCCGCACATGGCTACATCGTAAAGGATGACATCGAGACAGGTTTCGCCAACGTCATCCCGCTCTGGATTTTTGGGTTAAATTACTGAAGATACTGTGTTAATTTCCAAACTTTCGAGTGAAAAAATGGACTACTTTAACACATATTAAGCATAAGTCCGCTTTATGGGGGCTGCGAGCCCCCAAACCCCTCGGTGTTTTCTGGTATTAGACTTTACCTGGTAG
>JAZLKL010000129.1:0-4689 GCA_045597585.1 Bacteroidaceae bacterium
CGTCTGCCATCCATCACGAAAGACGCCCTCGGCATCGTCCGTGGGGTGATCCTTTACGTCCTGCTCGGCATCGCCATTGGCGCAGCCATCCATGGTTATGTGCCCGAAGATTTCTTTGCCGACTTCATGCAGAAGGCAGGATTGCTGGGAGTACCGGCAAGTGTGCTCATAGCCGTGCCGATGTACGCCAATGCTGCAGGAATCGTCCCTGTGGTGGAGGTTTTCGTTGCCAAGGGCATTCCTCTCGGCACGGCCCTCGCCTTCATGATGTCAGTGGTAGGCCTCTCCCTGCCCGAAGCCACAATGCTCAAGAAGGTGATGACTTGGCGGCTCATCGGCATCTTCTTCGGCACAGTAGCATTTATGATCATGATTTTAGGGTGGACGTTCAATCAGATATTGTAGATTTGAAAATAGTGACAATGGAGTATCTGGCAGGGAAACATAAGAGTATGTAATACGCCTTAGCCCCGACATCGAGTGTGATGTTGGGGCGTTTTATTATAAATAATCATAAATCTACACCTTAATCGCACGGATTCTCAATTATTTTGCGTACCTTGCAGCCTGCTGCAATACGGCTCAATTAAAATTCGCCATTTACAACATGCCATCATCAAGTAGATGAAAAAGTATCTGACAATCATCCATACAGCCATGACTGCTTTGGTGTCAATGGCATGTTCGGGAACATCGAAAGCAAATGAAGTAACAAACAAAGAATCAAGCAATATGAACGCAATTGTAATCTATTTCTCACACGCTGGAGAGAACTACTCTGTGGACAACATCAAGGAAGGCAACACCAAACTTGTAGCCGACATGATCTGTGAGCTGGCTGGTGCTGACCGCTTCGAGATTGTTGCCGAGAAGTCGTATGACATGGCTTATGCGCCACTCTGCGACCTTGCAAAGGAGGAACAGCAGAATGGCGAACTCCCTGCATTCAAGGGCGGCATTGACAACATTGATGATTACGACACCATCTTCATCGGAGGTCCTATCTGGTGGGGAACCTATCCACAGGTAATGTTCTCTTTCTTCAGCAAGTATGACCTCAATGGCAAGACAATCATTCCGTTCACCACCCACGAAGGCAGTGGTATGGGAAGCGTTGTCAGCGATCTGAAGAAAGCTTATCCAAAAGCAACTTTCAAGGAAGCACTCTCAAACTACGGTCATGATGTATGCACAAGTGGCAGGAAGAGTGTGGAATGTTGGCTGAAGAAGCTCGGAATGTAAAAGATCATCTGGAATCCTTGGCACGGTTCTTTGCAAGCAAAGCGTCGTAAGCGCCGAGCGGTTCAAACTGCGGAAATTGTGATAAAGATTATGAAACAGACATTTGACTATCTTGAAAACGTGCCCAATATAGCAGCAACGGTATGCGATAAGGAAGGTATCGTACACTATCAAAACAAACGTGCCATTGATCGTGATGGTGATGTTGTTGGCAAGAATCTTTATAATTGTCATGGCGAGAAAGCTGGTGCTATGATTCGCCACATGATAGAGGCTGACGAAAGCAATACCTATCAGATTATCCGTCACGGCAAGCATAAGCTTCTCCACCAAACACCATGGTATGATGAAGAAGGTAATGTTGCTGGATTGATAGAATTGGCTATCGATCTGCCTGATGAAATGCCAGTATTCAATAGAGACAAAGAATAATGCATGAAAGAATGACGGAATACGAAAAGATGCTCAAGCGTAACAATTCTTCCTGGAGTAAGCATTGGCGGCAACGTAACAATCGGTGCAGGAAGTGTTGTTGTTAAAGATATACCATCGAATACCGTAGCAGTGGGAAATCCAGCAAAAGTAATTAAATCACTATAATCATGAACTGTCCACATAGACCATCCACAGTAGGTCAAACAAACTACTTCGAGTGTACTTGTCCAAAAGAGTGTCCACGTCACGGCAAATGCTGTGCCTGTGTAGCCCACCATCGTAAAATGGGTAAACTTCCTCATTGTTTGAGAAAAGAGTAGAAAAAACGAATGATAATACGCAAAGCTACACTCGAAGACATTCCACGAATGCAGGAGATATTTGCCATTGCTCGCAGGTTTATGGCAGAGACCGGAAATCCTAATCAGTGGGCAGATACATACCCTTCTGTTGGGCAACTTATAGATGACATCAATAGCGGAGATAGTTATGTATGTCTGCATGAAGGTAAGATGGTTGCCACTTTTGTGTTACGTGGTGGTAATGATCCCACATACGACATGATTTATGATGGTGCTTGGAAGAACGATAACCCATACGCCACTATTCATCGTATAGCAAGTAGCGGAGAAGTGAGGGGCGTCTTCAGTAAAGCAATGGGGTATGCTTTGCAGCATTACGACACAATCCGAATCGACACCCATCGCGACAACAAGGTAATGCAGAATGCCGTAGCCAAAGCAGGTTTCGAGTACTGTGGCATCATACATTGTTGGAATGGCGACGAACGATTGGCTTATCAATACAATTAAGTCAATTGTTTTACTTAAGAAACTAACATCATGCAAACAAGAGAGCAACGAATATACAAAGTGACACTCACCGGAAGTATCGTGAACATGGTGCTTCTGGTCATGAAGTTCGTGGCGGGAATACTGGGTAATTCTGCTGCAATGGTTGCAGATGCCGTTCACTCGCTCAGCGACTTCCTCACAGACATCGTGGTGTTGGCATTCGTCAAACTCAGTTCAAAACCTGCGGATACAGATCACGATTATGGTCACGGCAAATATGAAACGATAGCGACGTCAATCATCGGCATGGCACTTGTCGTGGTTGCCGTTATGCTTGGATGGAACGGTGCGGAGAAAATCATTCAGGTCATCCAAGGCGAAAGGCTTGAATCGCCAGGAATCATAGCGTTAGTTGCAGCCTTGGTAAGTATTGCATTGAAGGAGTGGGTGTTCCGCATAACACGCAAAGTTGCTCATGAGGTCAATTCCCAAGCTTTGGAGGCAAACGCATGGCATCATCGCAGCGATGCCCTTTCTTCTGTCGGAACAGCCATTGGCATCGGAGGAGCAGTGCTTTTGGGCAACAGCTGGACGGTGCTTGATCTACTTGCAGCCATCGTTGTCAGCGTACTGATATTCATTACGGCATTCCGCTTGCTGCGTCAGGCATCTGGTGAGTTGCTAGAGGAGAGTCTTTCCAAAGAAACGGAAGACAAGATAGAGCAGATCGTCTATCAAAATCCTCTGGCCAGCGATGTCCACAATCTTCATACGAGAAGGATTGGCAGCATCATTGCCATCGAAATGCACCTTCGACTGCCAGGCGACATCACGTTAAGCGAGTCACACGTCCACGCTACAGAATTGGAAAAGAGATTGAGGGACGAATTCGGAGCAGGCACTCACATTATGCTGCACATTGAACCTGTGAAATAAAGAAGCACTTACCAAGAGCTGTTGTAGGAGGTGTTCCTGCTAAGTTTATAAAGACAATATGATAATCTGGAATCCCTGGCACGGTTCTTTGCAAGCAAAGCATCGTAAGCGCCGAGCGGTTCAAACTGCGGAAATTACGATAAATACACAATTTAGTACTGACTATGAGACATTTTTCTACTATTTTAATAACGCTATTGGCATCTGTCGTTAATGTCAATGCACAGCGAATGGACATTGACGGCAAGTGGACGATTGCCATTCGTGGTGGTGACGTAAGAACAATCACTATGCCCACCACGCTCGACATGGTGGGGATTGGTACGCCAACCACTCTCACACCCGAACTTCGCAAGGCTGACGGCACTATCAATGCTGACGTGATGCGTCACTTGACACGAAAGGTTAGTTACATCGGCACGGCTGACTACGAACGCGAGATACAGATTGATAAATCGATGGCTGGGAAACCGCTTCGCTTCGTCTTTGAGCGAGTGCTGTGGAAGAGCACTCTCTACGTTGACGGCAAGGCTGTTGAGGGTTCGTGTGAGAGCCTTACTACTCCTCATATATTCATACTGAAAGAGGGTTTAAACGCAGGTAGCCACACATTGCGCTTGCAAGTTGACAACACAAAACAGTATGACATGAGCTACGACGATATGGCTCATGCTTATACCGACCATACACAGACGAAATGGAACGGTGTGTTGGGCAAGATGTATGTGGAGGTAATGCCTATGATCAAGGATGTTCAGATATTCCCTGACATAAAAGAAAGCAAGGTGAATGTTGTGCTCTCGCATGACGCAAAGCTCAAGAAGCTACAATTTGTCATCAACGACATCAAACATGATTACCACCAACTTAACGATAGCACCTTTGAAATCGCCATTCCCAATGCCCGACTTTGGAGCGAGTTTACTCCTTATTTATATAATATGACGATTAGCGTGGGCAACGAATACCACACACGCACTTTCGGTATGCGAAGCCTTACCAGTGAGGATGGACAGCTGAAGATGAACGGCAAACCATTCTTCCTGCGCTCTACGTTAGAGTGCTGCATCTTCCCTTTGATGGGTTGTCCTCCAACTGACAAGGAAGGATGGCGCGAAGTATTCTGCAAGGCAAAACAATGGGGACTCAACTCCCTGCGTTTCCATTCCTATTGTCCGCCAGAGGTAGCCTTTGCCGTGGCAGACGAGATGGGATTCTATCTGCAGGTCGAGTTGCCAAGCTGGACACTCAACATCGGCAAGAACCCCGACGCGGAAGCATT
>JAZLKL010000130.1:0-19270 GCA_045597585.1 Bacteroidaceae bacterium
GCTGAATCACTGAACTCAAAGATCAAATGCTTCCGAGCACAAGTGAAAGGAGTCAGCGACATCCCTTTCTTCATGTATCGTTTAGCAACAGTTTTGGGTTAGCATCCGTACGCCCTCCCCACAGGGGTTGTCGGTTGCGCCCAACGAAAAGTAAATAATCGCCCTTCACCATTCCCCCACCCCTCAGGCCTTCACCTTAAAGATAGCCTTGCGAAACTCTTTGGGCGAGATGGCGGGAGCGTGCCCATCGTGAGGGAAGAAAACCACGAACTGGTTGGGGTTGACCCTAAAGTACGTCTGGGGTGCCGCATCATAGAAAGAGATATCCTTCTCGGCATCGTAGGGTGTAGGGGACAAATCGCACAAGGGACTATAACCCATCTCCTCGCTGCTGGACAGGGGGATCTGAATGTCTATCATACGCTGATGAGTCTCTAACCTGGCCTCGGAACGGGTGCGGGGCGACGCGTCCTGAATGGTGACAAAGAGGTCGTCGCCCTGGATGGCATAACGACCGGGAGCTAAACTGGACAATGGGTGCTGCTCCAAGAAACGAAGTACCTCGGGAAAGAGGGGGTGCAGCGATACATACTGCTCAAAGTTGGATAATGTGTCGAGAAACATTGTTTTACAAAATTAAGAATTAAGAGAGAAGAGAGAATAATAGGCGCGATGATTTATGGAAACAAAAATTCCGAAAAACCTTTTCTGTCCGTCTTTGGTGGCCGTACATTTCGCCCGTCAGCAAAAGTCCCCCATAACGGGGAGGATTGGGTTACATTCGTCTGATGATTGCCAAACAGACCGCGCCAGCCGATTATTCACTTTTCACTTCTCGCATAGCGAGACCGCAAATTAACAAAAAAAAGGGGAGAAAAGCAAGAGGAAGTCGGGAAAAAGAAGTATCTTTGCAAAAAAGATTTGGAAGACTATGGAAAACGTGACTATCATACAACGAGTGGAGGCTCTGAGGGTGTGGATGAGGGACCATGGACTGTGTGCGTTCATCTTCCCCAGCACAGACCCTCATAGCGGTGAATATGTGCCTGAACACTGGAAGGCACGCGAATGGATCAGCGGCTTCAACGGTTCGGCTGGTACGGCGGTGGTGACCCTGCAGGGGGCGGCACTATGGACGGACTCGCGATACTTCCTGGCTGCCAGCGAGCAACTGGAGGGTACGTCCTTCACGCTGATGAGAATGGGACTGGAGGATACACCGACCATGGCGGAATGGCTGGCGGGTCAGCTGGCTGAGGGCGACGTGGTGGGCATGGACGGTTGGGTGAACACGGTGAACGGCGTGAAGGAGATGACGAACACGCTCCATGCCCATGGCATCGGGGTGGTGACCTCGGAGGATCCAACCGCTGCGCTGTGGAAGCTGCGTCCCGATCTGCCGGCTGACGAGGTGGAGATACATCCCATGGAACTGGCAGGGGAGTCGGCACGGAGCAAGATACAACGAGTGCGCGAGAGGATGGAGGGCAACGTGCTCATCGTCAGTCAACTGGATGAGATTGCCTGGCTGCTGAACCTGCGTGGTACGGACGTGCATTGCAACCCGGTATTCGTGAGCTACGTCACGCTGACGCAGGACCGGTGCGTGCTGTACATTCAACGTAAAAAGGTGTCCCACGAGGTGCAGGAATACCTGCTGTCGGAGGGTGTAGCGGTTGATGACTACGAGAACGTAGTGCGATATCTGGCGAACCTCGAGGGGGTGGAGGTGCGGATGGACTTCGGCACCACGAACTACGGACTGTACGATGCCATTGACGTGCTCAGCAGGGTGTACGACGCGAAGTCGCCCATTGCCATGCTCAAGGCCGTCAAGAACGAGGTGGAGATAAGGGGCTACCGCAGCGCGATGCTGAAGGATGGCATTGCCTTGGTGAAGTTCCTGCGCTGGCTGAAACCTGCCGTGGAGGCTGGCGGACAGACGGAGATGAGTATCGACGAGAAGCTGACGAGTCTGCGCGCGGAGCAGCCGCTGTATCGCGACATCTCGTTCGACACCATCGCGGGCTACGGGGCGCACGGAGCCATAGTGCACTACGAGGCGACACCGGAGACGGACATGACGCTGGAGCCTCGCGGTCTGCTGCTGCTGGACAGTGGGGCACAATACGAGGATGGCACGACGGACATCACGCGTACCATCGCGCTGGGTCCGCTGACGGAGGAGGAGAGGCATGACTACACGCTTGTGCTGCGCGGTCACATCCGACTGGCAATGGCGAAGTTCCCCGCTGGATCGAGCGGTACGCAGATAGACATCTGTGCGCGTTATGCGATGTGGCAGGAGGGTGTGAACTACCTGCATGGAACAGGGCACGGCGTGGGTAGCTACCTGAACGTGCACGAGGGGCCTCATCAGTTCCGCATGAACTATATGCCTGCTCCCCTACTGGCACACATGACGGTGACGAACGAACCAGGCATATACAAGACGGGTAAGCATGGCTGCCGGACGGAGAACACAATGCTCATCACGCACTTCATGGATGGGGAGTTCGGGGAGTTTCTGCAGCTGGAGCCTCTCACGCTGTGTCCCATCGACACGGCGCCAATCAACCTGCACGAGATGCAGCAGGATGAGATCGACTACCTCAACTGGTATCACCAATATGTCTTCGATTCCCTCGCTCCCCACTTGGAAGAGGAGGAACAGGAGTGGCTGAGAGGGGTGACGCGCAAGCTTATCGGGCCGCAGGCCTTATTGAAAAGTGAATAGTGAATAATCGGCTAGTGCGGTGCTATGCTGAAACGCAGAGACGCAAAGACACAGAATTTTCTTTTCTCTAAAAATTTAAGCCGCTGTGACTTTGTGGCTCTGTGGTTAAAGACTTTAAAATTCTTTGCGTTCAAGAAAAACTTGTTGACAACAAAAAACTTGCACGTTTCCCAAATTAGTGCTAACTTTGCATCCGAATATAAAAAAATACATCTAAGTAAGTGGTCAGAATTAGATTTATATTAGATTGTGCTACATTTGGATGCAGGTTTGACTTTTATTTTTGATGGACTGTAGCGGGCTACATGACTGAAAATAAGAATCAAAGATGCGCCAAAGGTAGAACAAGATAATACAGAGGTCATTTGCTTTACCATTATAAAAATAATTTTGATCACTTACTTATATATGTCTCTGGCAGCCGGAGTGCTGCTGATGACAGCGTGCAGCCTGGACGGGCTGACTGAGAGTATAAATATGGGTCCTCGGGGGTTAGGGGGCTTTAAATAAATTAAGATTATGGCAATCATTAAAAGACTTGAGGGAATGCCTGCCCCTCGATTTGGCAAGCACTGCTACTTCTCAGAGGGTGCAGTCATAGTAGGCGACGTGGAAATAGGTGACGACTGCACGGTGTGGTTCAATGCCGTGATACGTGGTGACGTGCATTATGTGAAGATCGGTAACCGTACCAATGTGCAGGACAACAGTTGCATCCACACTCTGAACGGGAAAGCGCCCTGCGTACTGGGCGATGATGTCACCATTGGCCATTGCGTCACCCTGCATGGCTGCGAGGTGAAGGATGGTGCCCTGGTGGGCATGGGTGCCACAGTGCTCGACCACGCCGTAGTGGGTAAGGGAGCCATCGTGGCTGCTGGTGCCTTGGTGCTGAGTAACACGCAGATTGGCGACGGTGAGCTGTGGGGTGGCGTTCCTGCCAAGTTCATCAAGAAGGTGGATCCTGAGCAGGCTCAGTCGCTCAACAAGACCTACGCCGCTCACTACATAGAGTATAGCGACTGGTTCCGCAAGGCTGACAGCAACCCCGAAAACACACAAGAAGTGAGGACGAGCGAGGAATATAAGACTCTCCCCCAGCCCTCCCTCTAGGGAGGGAGCCTTCTGTTACTCGCCCCCCTGTCGTCCTCCTATGGAGTCCCCCGAGGGGGTAATACAGGTGCATACAGCTGCGCGATGCTTTGGTGGAACGCAAAGACGCAAAGAAACCAAACGCAAGTACACAAGTTCTTTTTAAACACAGAGACGCGGAGACGCAGAGTTTTCTTTTTTCTCTGAAAATTAAAACCACTGTGCCTCCGCGTCTCTATGTTTTAAAACTTCAAAAAACTTTGCGTCTTTGCGTTCCACCAAAGCACCGCGCAGCCGTATGCACATATATCATTCCCCCTCGGGGGGTTGGGGTTGGGGGGCTATCAACGCGAGAGAGTCTTCCAAATAACATCCGTGGCTCCTGCGTTGTTCTTGATGTAGTCGCCTGAGAGTTTGCCACAGCGGGCAAGGAAGTCGGGCTCGGTGAAGAAGAAACGATCCATCAAGGAAGTAAAGGAGGTGGTGTCGGACACCTCATAGCAGGCTCCTAAACGAAGGAGATCTTGCGCCTCCTGGAACTTCTTGTTGTTGGGACCAAACATCACGGGGATGCCATAGACGGCGGCCTCGGGGACGTTGTGGATGCCTACACCAAAGCCTCCACCCACATAGGCTACCTCGCCATAACGATAGATGCTGCTCAACAAACCGAAGCAGTCCACGATGAGACACTCTGCCTGGTCGATGTTGTCCTTTGACAACTGTGACATGCGCATAACGGGACGCTCCAACTTGCCCTCTATCTCACGCAGATGCCACTCGTCGATGACATGGGGTGCGAGCACCAGCTTGAGTTCGGGGTGTGCGTTGAAATAGGGTATGATGATGTCCTCGTCGGGTGTCCAGCTGCTGCCAGCCACCAGAATGGGTGAGCCATTCTTGAAGCGCTCCATGAAGGGGATGTCCTTGGCCTGTCGGTTGATATCAACCACACGGTCGAAACGCGTGTCGCCCGTTACTGTGACATTGTCGTAGCCACGAGATGCGAGCAACTGCTTCGACTCCTCGTTCTGCACAAAGAAGTGCGTGACGCACTTGAGTGCCCATCGGCGCCAGAAGCCCCACCAATGGAAGAAGCTCTGCGAGGGACGGAAGATGGCGCTGACCATATAGATGGGGATGTGCTTGAGACGACAAGCCAGGAAGAAGTTGTTCCAATACTCGTACTTGATGAAGAACGCCATCTCAGGGCGCACCAGGCGGAAGAAGCTCATCACGTTGCCAGGTGTGTCGAAAGGCAGATAGCAGATGATGTCGGCACCCGTATAGTTCTTTCTCACCTCATAGCCTGAAGGAGAGAAGAACGTGAGCAGTATCTTGAACTCAGGACGCTCACGACGGAAGCGCTCCATCAAAGGGCGCCCCTGCTCAAACTCGCCCAGCGAGGCAGCGTGAAACCACACATAGCGTGCTTTCTTGTCAACCTGCCGACGAAGGATGCGATAGGTGTTGAGATGGCCCTTTACCATCAACCGCGCCTTGCGATTGAAGGGATAGGCCAACATCACTGCCAGCGCATAAAGAAAAATTCCGAAACTGTACAAAACGAGAGATTTAGAGTTTTTCTATAGCGTATTGCATACGGCGAAGCACCTCCTCCTTGCCAAGGAAGGCGGCCAGTTCGTACATATCGGGACCCTGACCGGCACCGACCAGACATACACGCCAGGCATTCCAGGGACGCAGTTGCTCTGCCTCGACCCAGGGGTCGATCTCGGCCTTCAGACCCTCGACGGAGAAGTCGCTGATCTGTGCCAAACGGTCGGCAAAGCGACGCATCTCACCAGTAGTCTCCTCCTTCCAGTTCTTCTTGATGAACTTGTCTTCTGCATCGAACTCAGTGGGAGCCACGAAGAAGAACTTGGTAAGGGGCCAGAGGTCGGAAGCAAAAGAGATGTTACGCTTCTTCTTATTGCCCTGACCATCCACATACTCTATCACCTTGGTCTTCATCATGCGCACCACCTCAGCCATCTGCTCGGTAGTAGCCGAAATGCCCTGCTCTGCCAACACCTTGCCATAGGCGGGTGCCCATGCCTCGTCGGGCTGCTGGATGAGGTACTGATGGTTGAACCAAGCTGCCTTGACATAGTCGAACTTGGCACCGTTCTTGGAACACTTGGAGAGGTCGAAATACTGCACGAGTTCCTCGAGCGTCATCATCTCGTCGTGTGCCTCACCGGGATTCCATCCCAGCAACGCCAGGAAGTTGACCACTGCCTGAGGCAAGTAGCCCTTCTCACGATAGCCACTGCTGATCTCCCCGCTCTTGGCATCGTGCCACTCGAGGGGGAAGACGGGGAAGCCCAGCTTGTCGCCATCGCGCTTGGACAGCTTGCCGTTTCCAATGGGCTTGAGCAACAAGGGAAGATGTGCAAAACGGGGCATAGTGTCTGCCCACCCGAAGGCCTCGTAGAGCAGCACATGCAGGGGAGCCGAGGGAAGCCACTCCTCACCACGGATGACGTGGGTGACCTCCATCAGATGGTCGTCGACAATGTTGGCCAGATGATAGGTGGGCAGTTCGTCGGCGCTTTTGTAAAGCACCTTGTCGTCGAGGATGCTGCTGTTGATGACCACCTTGCCACGGATGATGTCGTCCACCTCCACATCACGGCCAGGCTCTATCTTGAAACGCACCACATATTGGTGGCCACCCTGAATCAAGGCATCCACCTCCTGCTTTGACATCGTCAGGGAGTTGCGCATCTGCAAACGGGTGCTGGCATCGTATTGGAAATTCTCGACCTGCTGACGCTTGGCGTCCAACTCCTCGGGGGTGTCGAATGCAATGTATGCCTTGTCGTTATCGAGGAGCACCTGCACATATTTCTTATATATGTCGCGACGCTCGCTCTGACGATAAGGGCCGTGCTCGCCGCCGAAGCTCACACCCTCGTCGAACTGGATGCCCAGCCATTTAAAACTCTCTATGATATACTCCTCTGCACCGGGTACAAAACGGGTAGAGTCGGTATCCTCAATACGGAAAATCAAATCGCCACCATGCTGGCGTGCAAAAAGGTAATTGTAAAGAGCTGTTCTGACACCGCCAATATGAAGGGGTCCTGTGGGACTTGGGGCAAAACGAACTCGAACTTTTCTGTCTGACATATTATGTGATGATAAAAAATTAACTTGGTACGATTTGTGATGTGAACCTTTTATGGGTAAATCGTACCCATTTATTTTTTCTCCATCACTTTATTCACATTATTTTTGCAAAATTACGACTTTTTTTCGTAACTTTAAGTATTTTTTCGTATTTTCGCATCGTAATATAACTTTTATAACAATGAATCGGTACAATCACCCGAAAAAACTGACATTGCGCGACATTTTGCTGCGTGCGTTATTCGTTGTGTCAGGCATCATACTGCTCTGCCTGTTCTGCCCCCGCGAATCGACCGTACAACTGCGTTTCAAGCTAGGCGAGCCATGGGACGCTCAAGAGCTGATTGCCAAGGACAGCTTCGACATCTACAAGAGCGAGTCCGTGCTGGCAAGGGAGAGAGACAGCATGCGACGATACTATGAGCCGTACTATGAGAAGAACCTCGACATCGCCGATAAGCAGATAGCCAGATTCCTGCACGAACTGGACTCGCTGGCGGAGGCCAACCTGCTGTCGAAGGCGCTGGGCAAGATTGCCGTCAACAAACTGCGCGAAGCCTACGATGCCGGCATCCTGCCCGACAGCAGCTACAACAACCTGCAGAGCATGGGCATAGGACGCGTGCACATCTTCACCCATAACGAGAGCGAGAACGGCACCACCGACAAACTCAAGTCGCAGAAGATGGTGTATGAGGAGATCATGACGCAAGACGAGAACCTGCATGCCATGCTGCTCAACATCAAGGTGAACCACTTCATACAGCCCAACCTGACCTATGATGCCACTAAGAGCATCAACCAACAGAAGGAAATAGACCAGCTTGTGACGAAGTTCTCGGGACGTGTACAGGCTGGAGAGAAGATCGTGGATAAGGGTCAGATTGTGACACAGGCCATCAGCGACAAACTGGAGTCGTATGAGAAACACGAGATAGAGCGACTCAAAACCCCGGGTGAGCTATGGAGTCAGCTGGGCGGACAAGTGCTGTACATCACCCTGATGGCCGTATGCCTGTTCTTCTTCTTCAACCAGTTCAGAAGCGACTACACCCAAAGTCTCAAACATAGCTTGCTTATCTGGCTACTGGTACTGATGTTTCCCATCATCACCTACATCCTCATCGCGCACCAATGGGCAAGTCCGTATGTAGTGCCCTTCTGCATGCTGCCCATCTTCATACGAGTCTTTATGGACTCGCGCACGGCCTTCATCACCCACCTGGTATGCATCATGCTGACTGCCATAGCCGTGGAGAAGCCGTTTGAGTTCGTAACCGTACAGATGCTGGCGGGACTGATTGCTATCTACTCGCTCAAACAACTGCAGCAACGCTCAGAGGTGTTCCTGGCCGTTGTCATGGTGATAGCCATCTCCGAACTGGCGTACTTCTGCCTGGACCTGGTTCACATGAACTTCTTCAACACCCAGGGCGTGGATGGCAGCATCTACATCTACATCATGTCTAACGGTGCCCTGCTGCTACTCTCCTACCCTCTGCTGTTCCCCATCGAGAAGGTGTTCAAGTTCACCTCCACGGTGACGCTGGTAGAGCTGTCGAACATCAACAACGACGTGCTTCGTCGCCTCTCGGAGGAAGCCCCCGGCACGTTCCAGCACTCCATGCAGGTAGCCAACCTCTCTGCCGAAGTGGCCAACAAACTGGGTGCCAATGCTCAGTTGGTACGAACCGGTGCCCTATATCATGACATTGGCAAACTGAATACCCCCGTCAACTTCACGGAGAACCAAACTGGCTACAATCCTCACGACGGCATGGCATTTGAGGATAGTGCACAGATCATCATCCAGCATGTGAAACATGGACTGGAGCTTGCCAACAAATACCGTCTGCCTGAAAGCATCAAGACATTCATCGCCTCACATCACGGTCGCAGCAAGACGAAGTTCTTCTATGTGTCTTATATCAACCAGAATCCTGACAAGGTAGTCAACGATGAGATATTCACCTATCCAGGTCCTAACCCGGCATCCATCGAAGAGGCCATTCTGATGATGGCAGACTCTGTCGAGGCTGCCTCACGCAGTCTTTCGGAATACACAGAGGAGAGTGTGAGCGGCCTGGTGGAGCGCATCATCGACACGCAAGTCAAGGAGGGATATTTCAACCACTGCCCCATCACCTTCGAGAACATCGAGACTTGTAAGCAGGTGTTCAAAAACAAGCTGAAGAGCATCTACCATACCCGCATCAGCTACCCGGAACTGAGGAAGTAAAAGACTCACCCCCGCCCGTAGAGAGAGGGAACCTTCAGTTCCTCGGAATATTAAGTGAAAAGTGAATAATCGGCTGCGCGGTGGTTTGGTGGAACACAGAGACGCGGAGGCGCAGAGATTTAAAGTTTTAGAGAAAAAGAACGTTCTGTGGCTCTATGACTCTGCGTTATAAAAAAACTTGTGTACTTGCGTTTAGTTTCTTTGCGACTTTGCGTTCAATAAAAAAAATCCAGATTAAAATCCAAATCAAAAAATAAGGGAACGACAAAATTTGGGGGCGTTCGTAACCTCACTTAAAATAAGAGGTGAAAATCTATTTTCTTAAAATCTGGGTGAAAATGCCTCGTGACGCTTAATACGTAACCGCCTACCCTATAGCGGACGGGAGGGGGCTTCTGTTAATCCACCTCGAAGTAGATTTGTGCGGCTTTGTATTTGTCCTGTGCCAGGTAGTATTGCTGTGCCTGACGAAGACGGTTGCGCACATCCTGCATATTGGCATTGAGCTCCACCTTTAACACTATCTTGCGGATAAACAAGTTCTGAATACGTGCCACAGGAGGAGTGTCGGGCCCCAGCACACGATCTCCGAAAACCTTACGCAAGAGCATGGCCATCTCGTATGCCAACCCATTGAGGGTGGACTCGTAACGATGCTTCATGTAAAGGCTGACCAAACGACACATAGGAGGATAATGAAACATGCTGCGCTCCTCCATCTGATCGGCGTAGAGGGAGACATAATCATTATCCACCACCTGTTTTATGACAGGCAGTGTGGGCATCTTGGTCTGCAGGATGACACGCCCCTGCTTGTTGCGTCGGCCAGCACGACCTGCCACCTGCGACATCATCTGGAAAGCATGCTCGTAGCTGCGGAAGTCGGGCATGGTAAGCATAGTGTCGGCATTCATGATGCCCACTACACTCACATGGTCGAAGTCCAGTCCCTTCGTCACCATCTGCGTACCCACCAGGATGTCGGTCCTGCCATGCTGGAAGTCCTGCAGAATCTTCTCGTAAGCCTGACGGCTGCGTGTGGTGTCCAAATCCATGCGAGCCACCACGGCATCGGGGAAGATCTTATGGATGGTGTCTTCTATCCTCTCGGTTCCAAAGCCCACATTGTCAAGCTGCTCACATTCACAGTTAGGACACTTGGTGGGAATGAGGGTGGTATAGCCACAATAATGACAGGTGACCTGGTTGAGGCGCTTATGATAGGTAAGACTCACATCGCAATGTGGGCAACGGGGCACCCATCCGCAGGTATGGCATTCCACCGTAGGTGAAAAACCCCTCCGGTTCTGAAAGAGGATAATCTGTTCCTTGTCTGCAAGCGCCTTGCTCATCTCGGCGAGCAGCACAGAGGTGAAAGGACCGTCCATCATCTTCTTGCGCCTCTCCTCTGCCATATCGACCACCTGAATCTGGGGCATGGTCACCTGCTGGTAACGCTCAAACAACTCCACCAAGCCATACTTGCCCTTCTGGCAGTTAAAGTAGGTCTCAAGCGACGGAGTGGCCGTTCCCAGCAGCGTCTTGGCTCCTGCCATGTGAGCCATCATCAAGGCCACGTTGCGCCCATGATAGCGAGGCGCTGGGTCTTGCTGCCGGAAACTGGTCTCGTGCTCCTCATCGACGATCACCAAGCCCAGATTACGGAAGGGCAGGAATACGGAAGAACGAACACCCACGATGATATCGTAAGGAGTGTGTGAGAGTTGCTTCTGCCAGATCTCCACACGCTCAGCATCTGAATATTTGGAATGATACACGCCCAACCGTCCACCGAAGACACGCTTCAGGCGATTTACCAGCTGGGTGGTCAGCACTATCTCGGGCAACAGGTACAAGACCTGCTTCTTTTGCTCCAGTGCCTGATGGATAAGATGGATGTACACCTCAGTCTTTCCGCTCGAAGTGACCCCGTGAAGCAGGCACACATTATGACTCTCGAACTGCTTGTGGATGCCATCCAAGGCCATCTGCTGCGCCGGACTCAGCATATGCAGCACCATATCGGTGGGCAACTCATCGTGCACCAGACGATCGACCTGCTTGTCGTAGGTCTCCAGGATGCCACGCTCCACAAGCGCATTGTAGATGGATGTGGTGCAATCTGCCTGCTTGAGGAGTTCGAGTTTCTCTACCTCCAGCAAGAGAGAGGGATTCTTGAGGGTGAGCGAGGCAGCCGCCTTACTCATGTCAAGGTACTTCATCAACAGCGTGACCTGCTTGGGCGAGCGTTTCAGCTCCACAAAGACACTCACAATACTGGCCTCGGTGAAATACGCCTCAGTGAGTCGCACGCATTGCACCATCTTGGGCTTGTAGCTGCTCTCCTCGTCT
Organism: Bacteroidaceae bacterium; assembly: GCA_045597585.1. Classification (GTDB taxonomy): domain Bacteria; phylum Bacteroidota; class Bacteroidia; order Bacteroidales; family Bacteroidaceae; genus Physcousia. Next base: position 11,556 of record JAZLKL010000130.1, read on the forward strand.
TGCTCCTTCAATCCGCTGGGTAGCGCCGCCTTATAGACGGTGCCAATAGGGCAAAGATAGAAATCGGCTATCCATTGCCAGAGTCTCAGCTGAGCAGGCAGCAAGATGGGTTCGTCTTCCAGAAGGTCCATGACCTCCTTAACCTGATAGTCGCCTTGAGGCTTCTCATCGTGAAGCTTCAAGGCGATGGCAGAATATGTCTTCTTGGCTCCAAAGGGAACCGTTATACGACATCCTACTTGCACTTTATAGGCCAGATGGGCCGGTAAGGCGTAAGTAAACGTTCCTTCCAAAGGAAGGGGTAGGATGACGTCAACGTAGTTCATCGTTTATCTGCGCTGACGGCGGGCTGACGAACGGGGTGCCGTACTGGCAGCCTCAGCCTTCTCCGACTTGCTGTTGGTACGACGGGTGCGGGAGTCCTTTCGCACGGTGCTGGCTGTCTTTGCCGTCTTCTTCTCGGGCTTGGCAGCAGCCACCTGCAGACTGTCCACAGAGTCGTTCTGCTCCACATGGCCCCACAGATGCTCTTCAAAGTCAACCAGTTGCTTCTCAATGCGCTTCTGCTCCTTGGCCACTGCCGAGTCGGTCTTGCAATACTGTTGGATGGACTTGCCCTGCATATTATTGGTCATGAAGATCTTGCCATCATAATGGTTCAGGGTGAAATAGTCATCGGCCGTCATATTGGTTACATTATTCAGGTCGCTGGCCATGACCGGCAACTTGGAGAGATAGGGAGCCACGTCGTCGTACTTCATCCAGAAGAGCGCCTTGGCTGTTGAGTAGTCAGCTGCATCGCCATACTCGTCGGGGTCGCCAAACTCGCCATCCCCCTCAACCAGGATGGGACAGATGGCAGTCACCTTGGTGTGGGTGGTTCCTGTACGCTGATCCAGATAGCTACTCTCCTTTATACGGTATCGCTTCACCATCCCACTGGGGATGTCGGCATCCTCCACGACGAACTTTCCATCGCGACCCGGCTGCTTGCGTATTCCATTATCATCCAGGAAGTCCTTCAAATTGATCTTGTCCTTCTCATCGAACGACTCCACGCTGGTAACCACGTTGTACTGATAGGCGTTAACACGTCCTGATATCAGCAAGCGAAACAGGTAAGTGAACAGATTGCACTGGTTGCCGATGGGAGTGACGGGATAATACAAAGGAGCGTTCTTATCCTTGGTCAAGTCGAGTTCACGATACACGTCGCGTCGCCAGGCCACGTCTTCGGGCATGGCACCGCTGGTGGGGAAAGACAACGAGAAGCGGTCGCTGGCCTGCACGTTGTTTCTCGGCTCCCTCTGAGCAGCCTCATTAGAGGTAGTGGTTCTGCGTCGGGTAGGTTGAGCCATCATGGATGCCGAAAAGACACTCAGCCACAAGAATATAAGAAACTTTTTCATAACTTACACTATTAATTGATTTTCACATCCATCGCACCCTTCAAAGTACGTTCTGCACCCGTTCTGTCCTTCACCTTGATCTTGGTGATGATGAAACGCTTGCCACGAGGGAGCTGACGCATAATAGACTTTTGTTGCTCGGTGAAGGCCGAACTCGTAGATACCTTCTCCACGTTTACACCCGTATTGTCGAAGAACACACAGGTGAAACCCGTTACCTGGAAGGGCACGTTCAGCAGGCCGTCGTCAATGGCCGCATGCAAATGCTCGATAGCCATCAAGGTTGTTTTGCTGATGTTGCCTCCGAAGAAATGGTCGTCGCCATCAATGATATAGGCGGTAGGATCGGGCAACTTACGCACACGGAACTTGAACTGTCCCATCTGCTGAGCACGTCCCTCCAACTGTGCGGTAACGGTAAACACGGCCTCGCCACCTGCGCTGGTGGGTTCTGCCACATACTTGCCATCACCCTTGGCTGTGAGTTTGCCACCCGTCATAGACAGGCTCACCTTTCCGTTGGGAATGCCTGGCACGCTGACGCTCATGGGGTTCTCATAACCGGCATAGAGCACGTTCATAATGTCAGAGCTTACCGTGGCACTGGGAGCCACTACCGTATATTGCTGTTCGAAGTCACGCTTTACCTTCTCGCCACTTCCGTTTATCATCTCAATGAATCCCTTCAGGGTGAACTCGCCGGTACTACCGCACACCGTCTCGTAGATGCCGTTCTCGCTGTTGAACTCCTTGCCTCCGATGAAGATGGTGGGACGGTTGGTGGTATCCACGGCAGCCATGATAATCTGCGCGCTGAAACGTCCTCCCTGCACCACCGTCTGCGACTTGGGTATCACATAGGCATTCAACTCGTTCACACGTATATCCTTGACATCGATGTTGCTCACCAACTTATGCAGCACCTCACCTTCGGCATAGCGCACATCATTCTGCAACTTAGTCAGCAGAGTGACGGCAGCACTCGTAGGCATGGTCTCAAACATATACTCTTGCCAGTTCTTGTTCAGCTCGATGCCCTTCTTAGGCACCTCGGTGGTAAGGTTGCTCTCAATGATCTTCTTCTGCTGAGGGTCGTTCACCATCTTCAGGATGTCCTCACGATACTTGTTGATAGCCTCAAAGAGTTCCTGACCGCGACCTGTGCCGGGAGCCAGCATGATGGAAGTGGCAGCCTCCAGGTCCTCACGGTTGCGTATGTCGTGCACATCGCCGTCCTCACCATCGCTCTTCTTCACGATAGCCACCTTCAGTTCCTCGGCCAGGTTGTACAGACCATCGCTGATCTCGCGCACATGCTGTGCCTTGTCATACCACTCCTTGACCTTAGTGGGGTTGCTCTGGTATTGTTCCTCGAAGTTCTTATAGATGCCCTGGTTCACCTCATTGGCATTCTCGGTGGAGCGGTTCAGACTCTCATCCACGAGCGAGAAACCGTTCAGCACGTCGCTGCTGACGTTCAGCGCCAGCATCGCCATCAGAACCACATACATCAGATTGATCATCTTTTGACGTGGGCTAACTTTCTTCTTCTTTACTGCCATTGACTAATTAGTCGATATTATTGATATTTGATGCAGGAGCCACGGGTGCACCACCACCCATGTTCACCGTCAATGCAGCAATCATTCTTGCATACACATTGTTCAGTTCCTCAATCTGCTTAGCCATACGCTTGGTTTGCTCGTCAATCTGCTCGATGGTAGCTACCTGCTTGCTGATGTTTCTAAGCTGAAGTTCGTACACAGTGGCAATGCCGGTAAGTGTACGGTTGAGGTTCTCCATCTCCTCGCTGTCGGTGCTCATGCGTGCTGCCTGCACCTTTACACGACCCAGTACCTCGGTGAGCTCCGTAAGTTCCTCTGCATAGTTCTTCACGGCCTCCTCTATGGCAGCGGGGTCGGTAGCCTTGATAGCTGCTGCATTGATAGCTCCACCACCCTGCAACTGACTCAATGCCAACTGTGCCTCGGCGGCTGCCTGACCTGCGGCGGCCAGATTGGCTGCAGCGGCACTCAGACCGGCACCTGCTGCCAATGCCTCGGAATCTACATTCACAGGTTGGCCCTCCACTACCGAAGCTCCGGGGGTTGCCACCACCGTGCCACCGGCTACGACTGGACCACCTGCCACCACGGGACCACCAGCCAAGACAGGTCCGCTGGCCACTACGGGCGAACCCGTGTACACTACGCCAGGCTGGCCACCGCCAATCACCACCGGACCATTCTGTGCCACGCCTTCCATAGGCATGCCATTCTCGTCACCCTCCACAGGTGTGCCCACCACAGGAGCGCCCGTCACTACAGGGCCACCCACCACGGGAGTGCCCACGACGCCATTCACCACGACGCCACTCTGCTGGTTCTGCGCTGCCTGCTCAGCCTCCGAGGGTTTCTCGGTCACACGCTCAAAGGCGGCAATGAAGAACACGAACACCTCAGTACCCATACCTACGAAGAGCATGAGGTTAGCACCAGGGATATGCGTCAGTTTGAACAAGGTACCCAGAATAACCACCGCAGCACCCCAGCTATAGGCATACTGCATAAAGGTCTGACCTGCAAAAGTGTCCATCCACTTCTGAATGCGGGCTATAGGATTCAATTTACTTGCCATATCTATTCTTTTATAATTATCTTCTTGTCTTTCTTGCGCTTGCACCACCGCCGCCACCGCTGCGTGGAGCCTTCGACTTGCTGCCCTTGGCCACAGCCTTCTGTGAGGCTCTGCTGTTGTCGGTCACCATAGAACGCACACAGCGGAAACCGATGTAGCTGCGAGGCTGGTTCTGATATTCATAGCTGCGCCATGCCGAGCGAATCATGCTCTCGGGGTCTTTCCACGAACCACCACGTACCGACTTCTTCTTCAGTCGATAGGGATCCTCCAATGCAGCATTGTATTTCAGTTCGGGGTTCATGTCGCTCATACTCTCCACACCTGCCTCAGTATAGATGGTACTTGTCCACTCTGCCACGTTGCCGGCCATATCGTACAGTCCGTTGCTGTTGGCGCTGAAGATGCCACAACGGGAGGTAATCAAGCTACCATCCTTGGTATAGTTGCCACGATCGGGCTTGAAGTTGGCATAGAAGCAACCCTTGTCGCTCTTCACGTCGGCATTCTCCCAGGGGAAGGGGTTGCCCTCCTTACCACGGGCAGCAAACTCCCACTCCACCTCGGTGGGCAGGCGATAGCGCTGTATGTTCTTGGCTGCGCCACCCAAACCCTTCATCAGGAAGTCGGTACGCCACTGGCAGAAGGCATTGGCTTGCTCCCAAGTCACACCCACCACGGGGTAATCGTCGTAGATAGGACTTGAGAAGTAGAGCTTCAGGTATCGCTCATTATCCGCATTGCGGAAGTCGTTCACCCAACAGGTAGTGTCGGGGAAGATGTTCACGATGTACGTATTGAGGAAGTCATAGGGACCTGACAATGGACGTGTGATGGTTTGACGTACAATCTTGCCGTTGTCGTCAATCCACGCTGTGTCCTTGCTGATCATAGGCACCTCATTGCTCACCGCATGGTCGGTATTGAGGTCACGCTCCTCAGCATTCAGGCGATATCGGCGCTGTGCTGCGGCCGCATAGTCGTATATCTCGTAACGATAGTTCATCTGACTGGCATCCAGCATCTTGGTGCCGTCAATGGGGTGATACACATACACACTCTCAATGGCGCGTTCCTCCTCCTCGTTGGGACGGCGTGGAATGGGCTTGCTCCAGTTCAGGCGAGGCACGGGCAGGGGATTGTCGTCCTTGTCCACCTCAATCTTGTAGGTCTCGTCGCCTCCATAGGCAGGATCGGCCAGACGCTCACGGATGATGCTGTCGCGCACCCAAAACACAAACTGACGGTACTTGGAGTTCGACACCTCATGCTCGTCCATCCAGAAGCCATCCACAGAGATGTCGCGCGAGGGCAACTGCAAGCCCCACAGCGAATCTGCCTCCATACCTACCTTGAGTGAACCCTTGTGAACCGCTACCATACCAAAGGGTGCAGGTTCGTTGAAAGCCTGGCCACGAGAGCCGGTCACCTCACCGCCTAAAGCCATAGCCGAGGATTGCGAACCCATACAGGCGGTCAGCGCCATGCTTACCGCCATGATAGCCATCATTATTATTGTCTTTATCTTCATAATCACACTTTATAGTATTCTTACACTCTGATGCTTGTTCTTGCCTTTCTTGAACAAGTTGAGGTCGGTACTGTAGCCAAGCACTAACTCGTGTGTGCCGTGCAAGGCTCCCACGCCTCCCGTGTACATTTCGTAACTGTAACCTATATTGATGCCCTGGAAGGTGGTTCCCAACAGCAAGCCCACTGAGACGGTGGGACTGTAGGTCAGACCTCCATAGAGCTTTATCTTCTCGCCATTGTAGGCCAGGCGCGCCGTCACGTCGCCTCGCCATGCCACCAGGTCGGTACGCAGAATACCCGTGGCATAGAGCACATACTCGGGTTTGCGAAAGTGGTAGGTATAACCTGCCGTGGCATAAAGGTTGGGTTCGTAGCTCACCTGGTTCACCTTGTCGTCGCCCATGCTCACCGTGGGGGCAAGCAGGTGCATCACGCTCACGCCGGCATACCAGCTATCCTTATAGGTATAGCGCAGTCCCAGGTCAAGGTCGAAGGAGTTGCCGTCGATTTGTCCGGAAGCAAACACCGGGTCGCCCGAGTCAACGGCATCCAACTTGGAGCCGTCGAACGACTCTGAGAGCAAGGCCGCCCTGAATCCCGTGCTGAACCGTCCTCCCGCAAAGGGATGGTGATAGGCATACTGCAGGTAGAACTTCTTGTTGGAGAACAAGCCCACCTCATCATTAAGGAATCCCACGCCAACGCCATGGCGCGGACCGATGAAATAGACGGGCATGTCCACTCCCACGAACATTGTGGCCGGTGCATGTTCAAAACCTACCATCTGCATGGAGTAGCCTCCCTGCAAGGTGAGCTTACCGTCCAAACCGCTTGTGGCAGGATTATAGAAGCTTTGAAGCGCCCAATAATTAGTGAACGCCACGTCCGACTGCGCCTTCATGCCAAAGGCAGTCAGCCAAACCACTCCAAACCACAGCAATCTTTTCATCAGTACACATTATAACGCAAAGGATGGCCTTATATTGTGCCATCCTCCACATTTTAGTAAATTTTTTGGGATTTTTTTAATATTCGTCCTCATTGAAGAGGAAATCTTCCTTGGTAGGATAGTCGGGCCATACATCCTCGATGGTTTCGTAGATGTCGCCTTCATCCTCTATCTCCTGCAGATTCTCGATCACCTCCATGGGGCAACCTGAACGCATAGCATAATCTATCAACTCGTCCTTGGTAGCTGGCCAAGGTGCATCTTCCAGCTTAGATGCCAATTCCAATGTCCAATACATAGTGAATTATTTTTTAGGTTAAGAAGTTTTTTATTAAACGGGCGCAAATATACAAATAATTTAATACAAAAACAAGAAAAAACGCATATTTTTTCATCTTTCATATTAAATTAAACGCTTAAAAGTTTCACACCTTGGAAATGGGGTACCGAAACGGCCGGTTTTGGCCACTCAGAAGTTCACCACATAATCCTTTTTGTTGAGCTTCAACCCCTGCATCACGATGCCCACATCGTAGAGGTCGAACGAGAGAGTGGTATGAGGGTGTATGAGTAGCGACTTCCACAGCGAAGCATTCTGTCGAAGTCCCTCCACCACTATGACCTTTGCCTTAGGCAGGCCACTGGCATCAGGCAGCCTTGTACCAATGTAGAGAAAATCCACATCGTCCTGACCTTCTTTTATTTCCATCATCCACTCAGCCTTTGGAACGGCTGCTCTCAGGTAGGCCAAGGCCAAGGCATCGCCACCCAGGAACACAGCGTGCCTTGCCTCCGAGAAATTGACAACACGAAACAGCAAACGCAGCAGTTTCCGTGGGCGTAGGTTAAACCTCCTCACATACCATGGATGCAACTCATCCAGTTCCTTGTAGGCATAATACTGTCCGCGTTCATAGATGACCTGCGTAATAAAGTCAAAGGCATAGGGCGAATGCACGCCATATCCGCAACGCTTGCGAAAACGCATCAGCCAGATCCAGGGTGGAAGGAACAAGGCACGAGAGATGCCACCAGCCACACGCTGGCACTTGTCGTTTCCTCCCGCACCAGGGGAAGTTACGTTTGCCGTTGATTCGTTATGCAAGGATTCGTTCATGTTACGCAGTTTCCTTTAGGCGCTGAGTCACAATGCAAAATGCGCCACAATGCAAAATTAGATGATTTCC
>JAZLKL010000131.1:0-3008 GCA_045597585.1 Bacteroidaceae bacterium
ACAGAACATTCCCTTCCAGGCAGAGCAGCCTGCATTCCGTAAGGTGGGTAACATCTCCGAACTGATACACATGACTCCCGAGGAGCGTGAGCGATATAACATCAGCATAGACTCATACCACACGAATCTGACGGTGATGAAGAACGAACGTGCCGAGGGTATGGCCGAGGGTATGGCAAAGGGTCGTGCAGAAGGTCGTGCAGAAGGCCGTGCAGAAGGCCGCGTAGAAGGCCGCGTAGAAGGCATTCTCTCTACCGCTCTGAAGTTAAAACGGATGGGGATGACTGCGCAAATGATTTCTGAGGCTACAGGTTTGAGCGAGGAAGAGATTGCCGCTTTGTGATGTCGTGACGAAGTACCAGTTTGAGGAAGGCTACTGCCAGGCAGAGGTTTACGGCAGCACCATAGACAAGTTCACCTTCTGCTACTACGACCAGGACCACCTGAGAAATCTGACTATAACTCTGATTTATGTATGATAGAAGGTGTTGATTTCTCACCTTTGGAGTTTTTTGAAAAAGTGAGTTACTAGAAGGACAACAGGATTTAGCTCCAGTTACAAAAATAATGAATGAGTCCACAACAAAAAGTCTATTTTGACCGATTTTGCATTACTCAGTAAGTTTATTTGCTATGGCAAAAAGCCGATTTTAGACTTTTTGCAGTGGACTCATCCTTGCGTTCCGTTTCTAAAATACTTTTGCTGCCTAAAGATAATATTTAGGGTTGCCAAACATGATGCTTAGAACGGGCGAATATAATGGTTTCAACCTTGCACGGATGACCATCGCGAAGAGTATGTATCAGCTGTCATCATGCATTGTGTTAGCTTCTGTATTGATTGAGCACGTAATGCTCTACGCATCCTGGTGCATAGACATTCCAGAATGCTTCACGCGTAAGGTTCTCCACCTCACGATAATCTTCAGTTTTTTCTAATCGTATGTTCATTGTTTTCTTTGTTGTCGTTAAACGAATTTATCTTTATGAGGTTGCCCTCGGGGTGTACGTATTGCAGTTCATAGTTCACAGTTCACAGTTCACAGTTCATAGTTCATAGTTTTTGCAGTTTATGCCGGTACGAAGCATGCCATGATTGCGGGTGCAAAGGTACTACATAATAGACGAACGGATATGTAAAAAATGGACATCCTTGCGCCGTTCGTGCAAGAATGCCCATTCTTTGTGTGCTATATCAAGTAGGGGCATCGCAGTTTTTGTGCTGCGATGCCCCTTTGTGTAAAAAGCTATTTTGCTAAGCAGGAATTCCTTGTTGCCACACAATTGGTGGAACCGTAGGAAGCTTATCTGCCTGCCTTTTGCATGATGACCCTTGAAGTGCCGTCGGCGCGCTTCTCGATATAGGTGCCTTGTGGATTGATGATGCGTCGTCCCTGCAGGTCGTAATAGCCGGGTGCACCTACTGAAGTCTGTGCCTTTACCTCCTGGATGGCATCCTCCTCCTCATTGTGCTTCATCAGGATGAAGGTGTTGAGGCTGCGACCGGGAATGTGAATGGTGAGCTCCTGTACAGGTTCCTCGATGGCGATGGCAGATTCCTGGCAGAGGTTCTCTTTCTCGTTGCCGGTAGAGAGCAGGTGAGTGCCGCTCTTCACCTTGAAGGGAAGCTTCAACTTCACGTCGTAATCGGTCTTGGTAGTATCTATGGCCATGACGATGAGCGAGTCACCCTTCACGTAAGCCGATGTCTCGAAGGCAGCTTCCGTCTTGATGGGGAAGCTGGGTGTGGTGGCGCTGATTCGTGTGGAACCTGTGACGTGCTTGGCAAAATGCGAGATAACGTAGGCACGTGGCAACAGCTGGTTCTTCTTGTTCTCGGTGCCATACTTCGTCTCGCCCGTGCCCACAAAGGCCCAATGCGCGCGCATGTACCAATAAATATATCCGGTGCAACCAGACAGCATGCACTCGTTCAGCTCCTCGGCAAAGAGCAGCTGCTCGTGCCATGAGGGCAGACGGTTCTGAATGTTGTCGGACACAGAGTGCTCAGTCATCCAAACCTCCTTTTTGTACTTGGAAGCCAGCGTGTTGGCACTCTTCATGTTTACCAATGGTGGGTGACCGTAGAGGTGTCCCGCTATGATATCGACCTGTTCGCGAGCCACGGGGTCGTTGAGCAGCGTGTTGGAGTAGTTGGGGTCGAAACCAAGAGGCTCAGCGCTGATGAGGCGTACCCAGGGGTAAGTCTCTCTGTCGAGCATGTGGGCATAGTTCTTCACCAGTTTGAGCTGCTGCTGAGGGGTGTACAGACAGCCAGAGTAGCTTACCCACCAGTCGGGCTCATTCTGAATGGACACGGCATCAACCTTTACACCATTCTGCTTCATGTACTTGAGGAACGTGTTGAGCCATGGGAAGAACTTCTCGTAGCAGTCCTCGCGCAGCTCGCCTCGCTTGTTGCCTTGGTCGGCGGCATTTCCACCCTGTGCCGTACCGTTGGTCTTGTAGTCGCCTGGGGGTGACCAGGGAGTGCCGAATACGAGTCCTCCGCGTTGCTTGACAAGCTTGGCCGAGGGAAGACTGCCCTTCCAGTCGTAGGGAGTGTCCCATCCCACGTCGGATGCCGTGATGTCGCCCTTGAAGTTGGGCGAGATCTCCATTCGCATGATGTTCAAGCCAATCTTCGAAGTGGGGCCGTAGAGTGATTTCACAGGGTTCGTGTCTGCACCAAAGGGACACATGGCACCATCACAGCAGGCGGCACCAAATCCCGTCACCGTCTGGTAGCGGGTGTCTTTCACCGTGATGGTGAGGGATTTCGCTTGAGCGGTCGAGGCCATGACTAACGCCGAAATCAAGGTTAGAACCTTTTTCATTGGAATAAGATGTATTTTTGTTAGAATAGTTATCAATAGTCCGGTAAAAACCGGTTTAAATATTTGAAAATTAGTTTGTTATGTTAACTTTATTTAGTACTTAAAATTTGTTCAAGTGGCTGAATTTCAGTAACTTTAAGTGCTAATAAGAAGTAACATGAAACTATCAGA
>JAZLKL010000132.1:0-4850 GCA_045597585.1 Bacteroidaceae bacterium
AAGGATCTCAAGAGCTTCAGGCTCGTAGCCGGGAGCGATAATACCATCGGATACCTCACGCTTAATAAGATTTGCTGTGTCAACGTCACAAACGTCTGAAAGGGAGATGAAATCTCCGAAGGAGCTCATTCTGTCAGCGCCACGGGCACGGGCATAGGCCGAGGCAATGGGGGTGAGGGGCAGGGGTGCGTCATCTACAAAGTAGATCTTCTTCAAGGTGTCGCTCAAAGGCAAACCCACGGCAGCACCAGCAGGGCTCACGTGCTTGAAGCTCGCTGCTGCAGGCAGACCGGTGGCCTCCTTCAGCTCCTTCACCAACTGCCAGCTGTTCAGGGCATCGAGGAAGTTGTTGTAGCCGGGACGGCCGTTAAGTACTTCGAGGGGCAACTCGCCCTCTTCCATGTAAATACGCGAAGGTTTCTGGTTGGGGTTGCAACCATACTTCAACTCCAGTTCTGTCATTTTCCTTTTTATTTGTATTATTGAATTTCGATGCAAAATTACGTTTAATATGTCAATTTACAAAGTTTTTTCTGTTCAAAGTTTGCTACTTGCCTACTTTTGTGTAATTTTGCCTTCGAATTTAGATGAGGGGGGTGATAAAACCCTGCCCTCTTGCGTTTTAATCATTACATAGTATCAGGATTATGCAGAACTTCCGTCGAAAACTACTCTGGCTTTCCGTCTTGGCCCTTTTCGTGGCCTTCGTCACCTTTCTTTGTTTTTGTTTTGTACATCTCGACAACGAGGATCCTCGCATGCGAGACTACCAGTTGTCTTATCATCAGTCATTCCACAAGAAAACCTCGGTGCGCGACTGCCCCGGTTGCCATCCTCTCCTGTGGCGCTTCAACCATCGATGGGACGACCTGTGCAAAAAGTGGTCGGGCAAGTAGTAAATGCCCGTCAACCCTCTTGCATACCCTTTCATTCCTTCAAGCTTCGCTTTAGGTGCGCTTTAGGTGCGTTCACAAATCCGTGAACAACTGTGAGCGAACCTAAAGCGAACCTAAAGCAGACATAGAGCGAACATCACTCATATGTATATTCGTAATAAAGGGTATTCCATTTAGGATCATTCAATTCCCTACAATATTCTAACTTTAACATATCGTTTTGCATATTGTAAACATATGTATAGTTATGCAGTTCCCCCATCATCCCACTATTTAATGTGTAAGTGTTGCCATCACTACTTCTCCATTCTGTCCTATCATCATTCGTAATGAATTTGGCAGGACCATCGCCAAGGAAACCAAGTACCTGCAATATACTTCGTACATCTGTTTCGCCCCACAACAAATAGGCAAGAACATAGCTATTCTGTCGAAGTGGATTGTCCGTTTTGCATTCGTACTTTCGTAACGTTGCACTAGTTGAACTGCAACTCAGACGATAGACAGGGCAACCATCAAGCCAACAGCATCCTTGAGTGTACTTAATACCATCCAGTTCTATTGTCTTGGCATCTGCATTTTTTGTACCTATACATACACCATTCTGATACAATAATGTGTTAGTTATATTCTTTGTATCTACATCATTGGTAGCGACATTACGTATAGCACTGACATTACCATCTTTATTGTAGTACAAGGCATACTCAACCACAGCACCATTAGCCCTTCTCTTTGTCACAGTGGAAAGATCATCGGCAAAGGTATAGGTGTAATACCCATCTGATGCCACCTTAATCACCCCCTCTTCGCTATATTGAAACGTATAGCCCGCCACCTTAGCCAAACGTTTACCGTTTTTCAAGTAACCATAATCTTTTCTTGGCTTTCCGTTTGTTTCTGTACCACTACCATTGGCCAGATCATCATCGTCGCTTCCACATCCAGAAAATACGATTGTAATACTAAACATTAGTACGAGCATCATCAGAATGCTCCCAAGTTTGTTTCTTTTCATTTTTGTTGAAGAAAAAATAGGAAGGAGCGCGAACATCCCGACGTTTATCCTTCTTCTCTGGCACGACCAAGTAGCCTTTTGACTGGATAAAGTACGGAGAAGCATGTCCTAAACGGAACGTGGCCCCACCGCTATCGTTTTCTGTCATTGAAATCTGTTCGTTTCCGACAAGAAGAGAACAAGAGCAGTTTTGCTCAAGTATATGTTGAAGTGTCGAACGGGCTCTGCATCACCTTCGTGTTAATAATTTGAGTTGATTAATACGAATCTGTGAAGTGGCTGCACGCATGGTGCACCGTTCTTCTGTTTGCTTCTACTGTCTGTTTCGTATCGTCAAGGCCCAGAGGTTATGACCTTATATTTATGTTTTGAGAGTTTATACACTTCTATTTAAAATTACATTATAAAACAGCAATATCTCTTTTACAATTACATGATAGATTGAGTTTTCCTGCTGGGATCTTTCCAAACTACTTCTTGCCCTTACCGCCACAAGCTTTGCATTGTCTGCTACCATTGCATCGCCAACATGTACTGCCATTAGTCGAGCCTGTACCATTACATTCATAACACTTGCCTGCACCATGGCAATCACTACAAGTTGCTCCCGTTGCACCACCGCTATAGCTCGATTTGCGACCGTGGCAATACTTACAAACCTTCGAACCATGACACGAAGGACAGTTCACATGTACATTAGTTCCTGAAGCAGTACGAGCACCCTGTCCCGAGCCTCCGCATACCTTGCATACACCCGAACCACGACAAGCACCACAAGTATTGTTGCCGCCACCGCCACCACCTCCTCCAGAGGAAATGCCACTAGACGAGGTATATCCACCGGAAGAGTAGGAGTTGCCAGAAATAGCTGAATATGTGGAATATGCCGTACAGCCCAACGAAATGACAGCCGTGGCAATAGTCAGTCCCATGTTGAGGCGGCGCGAACGACGTTCCTTTCTGTCTTTCTTTGCAATCTCCAGATTCTTCGCATACACATCATTGCCGGGTTCGAGGTCAATTGCAATCTTCAGGTTCTTTATACCCTTATTATAGTCGTGAGCCCTCAAATCCAGAATGCCCATGTTGTTGTACGCCAAAGCATAGTCAGGAGAGATGTCGGTACACCTCTCGTATATAGTATGAGCCTTGGCTGCGCTTTGAATTTCCGCACTCTTACCCTTGTTCGCAAGGTCGGAGATGAAGTCAGAGCTCAAATTTCCATCTAGGTCTATGTATCCATGAACATCATATGAGGACACATGCGACCTGCCATTCTTGAACTCCGACATCGAGTCGAAATATGTATTGATAAGACGCGCACCATTCCACAGATAACAACCGTACAGGCTGTCACGGCACACAATGAAGCATTGGTCATCCTTGTCCTGCGTAATAGAAGAGAAAAGCGGAGGCACAATCCAACGCCCATAGTTATCCTTAATGCCAAGCAAACCATTCTCTTTCACCTCACTATAGGTCAAATCGTCCTGCTGGCGATACAGATCCACTTCCTTTGGACGGGCAGGAGCCGACGAAGTCGCAGGCTTGGTCGCTGCAGTATTCTTTCCCTTTCCCTTGCTCTTTGGGGCTGGCTGGGCTGGTTTTGTGGGAGCCGCTGCCTGTTTAGCCATGGGCAACGCAAGAGAATTTATCTCCTTGATACGTTCTGCATATTCGTTAGCAGCATACCGCTGTTCCACCTTTTCCACTCCCTCCTTGTACGACTTGTTCTTCAGGGGCAGGGTCATCATGGTCTTGTTGCTATATTCAAATGGGACGACCACATTTCCCTCAAGGTCAATTGCACCCCACTTGTCTCCCTTCTTTACCATTGCAACATGATGTTTGCCAAACGACTCCGCATCATCATACTCCGCAGGGATGAGATACCTACCAGTACGGTTGATGTACCCCCACTTGCCATCCTTGCACACAGCAGCCAGTCCGTCACAGAAACCATCAAGGTTGCCAGTCTTGTCATAGATGGGAGGAATGATAAAGCAGTTGTAAATGTTGATAAAGCCTATCTTGTCGCCAATCACGACCTCTGCAAGTCCATCCGTAAATCCAGAGGCTACCTCATCATACTGTGAGGGCACAGCCCAGTCTATCAGCTCCGACTCCTTTTTGCTCAGCAGAGCTGACCCCGCGCCAAGTACATTGATACTCGTCGCTACAATGCCATGTAGTGGACTGTTGATATTCTGCTCCTTGAAGGCATATCCCCACTTCTTGGTCACAGGATGCTTAACGCGGTTCATTCTCACCGCTACCTTCTGTTCATTCTCATTTTCATTACCATCAGCACGCACCAACAATGTTGGGCATAGCGCCAATATGATAAGCAAAGCTATAGTTTTCATGATATTTTATTATGTATATGCAACTTCAACGTGAGTCCGACAGTTGAGTATTGGGTAATTAGTAAAATTCTTGGTTACTTGGTGATAGCAAAAAGACAAAGAGATAAAGACATTTCGCTTGGTAGCCAATGACAAAGTTAGTGAAATTTTCTGTATGACAGATTGTTTTTGTTAATTTTTTGATGTTCGGGTGTAGAAAATATACGTTTAGGGCAGAAAACGAAGCAAATCGGTACTTTGGCTGTTTTAGGTGATGGTGAAAAAATAAATTGGTACGATTTAACCTCAGATTTTTGAGATGCTTTTGCTTTATGAAGAGGGCGCGATGCGGGCATCGTAACCGATGAATGAAACAAAAACAGCCAAAAAGATGAGTTGTTACCATAAAAAGCTCACATCACAAATCGTACCAAGTTAATTTTTTATCATCACTAGTAGTTTGTAAAGTCTAAAAAGTTACTAAACAAGCAGCTTTACCAGCAATTAACCAGAGCGCTTATTTGTAGTAAAAAAGTTTATTAACACACTGAATAACAAAGCTTTACACTCGCATATATCAGATATTTTTTG